>JAYVSD010000029.1:0-2835 GCA_043775745.1 bacterium
TGTAACCTATCTATCAATCACTAAAAAAGATGTCATTCTGTGATAGAGGGATACATTAGATACATTAAATGCCGGTAATAGATAAAGATTAGTGGTAAAACTGATACAGTATTGCGTGAGTTCAGTTTATGGAAAATTCATAACTATTAGGTATACTGTATTCACTGGTCAAATTATTAATTAATTAAAATTTTATGAACATAGAAGAAATTAAAAAAGATACTAAGAATACACAAAGTATACAAATAAGTAAAAACGCAATAATTTGTGGATTATCTATTGCTCTCGTGTTGGTATCAGCTGTAGCTATTGGTCTTGCTGTTGACGGCGTAGAGCATCATGACAGAGGAGATCATAATCGTGGAAGAACGCAACAAAATTCCGAAGAGCAAGGTATGTACGATGAATCAAACAGTATAAAACTTCCCGTAACAAACACCCCGACGACAACTACTGTTACTACACAAGTAGCTCCAAAACAATAATACTATAAAAAGATTTAATTATGGTATTGGACTTATGGCGCTAGCGTTATGTTTCTACTATTTCAAAATTCTAAAAACAACAGATTTTACCACTACAACTATTTGAATTTAGCTTGGCACTTTGGGGATGGAGAGAGGTTAGAAAAAGATAGGCATGTACAAACTAAAAATACACGAGTGATCGTGTATTTTTATACAACATACAGATTTGTGTCACAGCTCAATGCGGAAGCGGTGGGATTTGAACCCACGGGGGTCGTAAAACCCCGCCTCGTTAGCAGTGAGGTGCCTTAGACCACTCAGCCACGCTTCCGTGTTATACATTATAGCATAAAAAATATTTTTCTTAAAATTGTCATTGTGTGCTATTATCATAATATGAACACACCTTTTAAAAACAAAACAAATTGGGGCCATGTAGCATCCTGGTATGATGCTCACCTAGCGGGCGATGACACTTATCATGCGAAAGTTATCACACCTAACCTGTCTAGACTTATCGGAGAGTTGAAAGGTAAGGTCGTACTAGATCTCGCCTGTGGTCAAGGTTACTTCACAGAGATATGGGCACTCGCAGGAGCAAAGAAAGTGTATGGAGTAGATCTAGGTCTAGGACTTATTAAAATTGGTCAACAAAATGCAGAAAGACTAAGACTAAAAAACATAGAATATATAGTCTCGCCAGCGGATAATCTAGAGATGATCAAAGACAATAGTCTAGACATAGTGACTTGTGTACTAGCTATACAAAATATAGAAGAGGTGAGAGGGGTCTTTGAGGAAGTATCAAAAAAGCTGGTCAAAGGTGGTCGTATGTATATGGTGCTAAATCATCCTAGCTTTCGCAATCCTCGCCAGACGCATTGGGTTTGGGATGAGGAGAAGCAGATGCAGTACAGGAGAGTAGACGAGTATGTCTCAGAGAGCAAGGCCAAAATAGATATGAATCCCGGTGCAGATAAAAGTAATAATGGTCTGGTTAAAAACCATACTTGGAGCTTTCATAGACCATTGCAATGCTATTTCAAGGCTATAAATAAGGCAGGACTGTATGTGGCACGCCTCGAGGAGTGGATAAGCCATAAACAAAGTCAAAGTGGTCCAAGGCAAAACGCTGAAGACATAAGTAGAAAAGAAATACCGATGTTTATGATGGTGGAGGTAATGAAGGTGTAAATTTTGGAGCATAAAAATTATATGGTATAATACCAAGATATGGAAAATACACATCACAAACCTGATCATTTTATGAGGAATTTATTTATTAGTTTATTGGTTGTTATTGGATTACTGTTAGGTTTTAACTATTGGCAAAAGGTTAAGACCGAAGCGCCTAGCGGTGAAGTGCCGACAGTAGCAGAGGCTAAAAATATGGTGAGGCCTCAGGATCATTTCATTGGTAAAGCAGATGCGAAAGTCGTACTCACTGAGTATGCAGATCTACAATGTCCATCCTGTAAAGCTTTTGAACCTATATTGACTAAATTAACAGCTTCGAAAAGTAGTGAGAGCTTTGCTTATGTGTATAGATATTTTCCACTTATAAATATACACTCACACGCACTATTGGCGGCTCATTATAATGAGGCAGCAGCTATCCAAGATAAATTTTGGGAGATGAATCATCTGCTATATGACAAACAGTCTGAATGGGGAGAATCACTCGACGCCGAAGAAAAGATCAAAGTTTATGCACAAACTATTGGTCTAGATATAAAGAAATTAGTATCAGATGCTAACTCGCAATCAGTGGCGGACAAAGTAAATACTAGCTTAGTAGAAGCCAATAAGCTAGGGCTGACCTCGACACCTTCACTACTTATCAATGGTGTAAAAATCACCATCAAAAGTGAACAAGATCTCATTGACCAAGTCAATAAGGCAATAGCAAATTCTAAAAAGAAATAATATGATCAAACAATTTTTTACTAAACAAGCAGCAAAGATAGCGACCAAAGGTTTACCTAAAGATCAGCAAGAAATGATAATGAAAATGATGGAGAAGAAGCCAGAGCTATTTGAACTTATTGCCAAAGATATTAAAAAGCTTACAGATGAGGGTAGGCCAGAAATGTATGCGGCTTTTGAGGTAATGAAAAAGTATGAGAGTCAGCTGAAGGATGCTATTGCTAGTTAATACTATCTGTTTATATCCTTGTTGACCAGAAGCGACTTTGAGTTTATGATTAGAGTATGTATAAAGTAAGTATTAAAGTTCTTAAAAGTTTTATTGTCTGCTTGTTGCTACTGATTATTACTTTTCAAGATAAAGCCTATGCGGTGGTGTCTCTTAGTCTAGATACTATTTTAGCTGACAAGACTTCAGCTATTGCTAATTCTAGCTTTGCTG
>JAYVSD010000030.1:0-2594 GCA_043775745.1 bacterium
ATCAGGATAGTCATTGAACCATATAGTGATACCATGGATAAGAGATTCAACAGTCATTGTATGAGAGATTTCATCACCCCATATTTCACGTAGTTCAACTATACCACCAAAGAGACCAGACATTATACGTATAACACGAGTAGGTAATACATTATTATCATACACAAATGGTACAAAGGGTAAATCTCTTCTACTATGTGCATCATAAAGTAATGCCTTCTCTGCATCATTCATATAGACCCATTCTCTGTATGCAACAAAGAGTTGTGTCAATTTCTGAATTTCATCATTATGCTCTATCTCTATATCTATACCACCTTCTACAGAAGGTTGTTGTTTATTATCAATTTCCATACCACCATCATCTTGAGGTACTTCTACAACATCTTGTACCATATCAGGTACAACATCTTGTATCTTATCTGGCACAATATATGGTATCATACCGTTATCGATAACTTCATAGACATCATTATTATCATCTATAATACCATAAACTCTAGCTATTCGTCGTTGATAGTCCTCTATGATTCTTACAATACCATTGTCATTATCGATATCATTATAAGGACCCCCTCCTGTATCATTATCTAGAACAATCATGACTCTCGTATAATTTGTATAGACAACATCATAGAGAGTGACCAGTGTTGTATCGAGACGAAGTAGATTACCCATAAAGTACTTTCGTTGTATATTTAATAGGTACTTTTTAGCATCCATTTCACTTGGACCTTCGAGTACCACTATTTCTAGTTTCTCTGTTACTCTATTCACTCTATGCTCTATAATACATTGTATAGAGTTATCACCACGTAATGAATCTTCATTTCTTAGAGTAACCCATCTATATTCGTCACGAAATATATAAAGTGCAATGTCTACATCTTCAATCACCCTATTATCCATCACGTCAGAATGAGTGATATCTAGACAATTTAGTTTTCCGGGTTCAGAGAGTTCCCTCAAGAGCATACAATATGATTTGACTACTGTCAATACTGTAT
Organism: bacterium; assembly: GCA_043775745.1. GTDB lineage: Bacteria > Patescibacteriota > Minisyncoccia > Phycocordibacterales > UBA5272 > JAMIGE01. The sequence goes on from JAYVSD010000030.1 coordinate 1,008, forward strand.
ATTTTCCTTCATAACGTAATACATGACCTCTCTCAATTTCATCATCCAGAGTAGTCTTGACCTGTTTTATCGTTTTATCATGATATAGAGCCATGAGTTGTCTATCACGCTCATCATTACGTCGATATATTGTAATGGGTCGATACACTGGTATATTCTTCATTAGGCCACTAATCTGATCATAGATTAATACTGGATTATTATTCGCCAAACCAAAGAGACGAAGTAGACTACTGGCTCTTGCCTTATCAAGAGGCGTAATCATTGTACGCATAATAGCATCATAGAGATCACCCAATGATAAGAATCGACGAGTCTCGTATTCTCTAACAATGGATCCTTTACTACTTAGCCTCATCAGATTCACATCATTATAATAACCTATACGATTTTTAGTCATACGTACTGATTCGTCGAAAGAGAGATAGCCATCATCCTCAAAGCTATTTGTAGTAACCAAGTGATTAGAAGGAAGCATGACCCATTCATTTAATAGAGCATCCAATCGAGCCCTCTCTTTATATAGATAAGATGAACCCACTCTCATCATATCGAGAGTCTCGGCTATACATTCAATTCTCATAGTCACATAGTCCCATGCTTGATAAACAGTAGAGATACCAGGAGAGACTGAATCCCACATCATTCCTGTATCGATGAGAAAATGTTTTCCCATGATACCATCAATTATATCGCGATCGAATCCCACATTCACACAACGAAAGTTGCCCACTAAATACTCATTGATCTGTTCTAACATAGAATAGATTGTATTTGCATCTCTAAGTGAAATAATTGTAACGATAGGCATCTTACCTCCCATATGAAAACCATGTGCCTCCTTTATCTTTACTACGATGCGTAACCATAAGTTGATGTAAAACTGGGGTACCAAAACATGATGAATAAAGTGACGAAGATAGAATATAGTTGATGTATCCTCATTTTCCATATCCATCAATTTAGTATAAGGGAAAGATGGCAACTCATGAAAGACGTCATCCAATAGACGTTGATCATTATTATTGTCATCTAAGATTGAAAGGTTATGTTGTTCAACAGCGATACATAAAAACTTGAGTAGATTTGTATTCAGAGAATTGTACTCAATCATATAGATGAGTGCATGATATCCAGTAGTACTCGCCTGTTTTCCAAGCCAATCGATATAGATTGAGAGTTGTCTATGTTTGACAATCTCTTTACATATTGAAGAAATGGTTACCACCTTTCTGGTAACCCTTGTCTTTTTAGGTTGGGTAGTTGTAGTATCTGTGGTAGCTACATTAACAACAGACGATAGGCCATCTAGAATCTTCTTTGCATCTTTGATAGACTTATTTAAGAGTGTTAACTGAGGACTCAATGCAGTTTTCGAACCTAGATTCTTATAACCCATGGCTGTGTTTGGAACAAAGAGATATCTGTAAACCTCTTTGTATTTTTTACCTCCTGATGAGACAAAGTGAATCTTTTCACCAATTCGACCCTTTATAGCTATAGTATTCATACCCTTTGATATAGCAACGTACCTCTTCTTCTTTTTACTGTATCTGACGATTCCTGAGATTTCTCTTTCCTTATCAT
>JAYVSD010000031.1:0-6668 GCA_043775745.1 bacterium
CGCCTACAGTGAGCTCTCTAAAATATTTAAGAGGCTCGATGACCAGCATTTGCGCTCAGTAGCATCAGGATTTCTAATTGGTGGCAAAGAGCTAGCCACAGACATAGGACATCTGTCAGAAGGTCAAAAAGCCTTGCTATCTTGGTCTTATTTCACTTTATATGAGCCTGGCATACTCATCATCGATGAGCCGACCAATCATGTCAATTTCCGCCATATTCCACTTATTGCGGAGGCTATCAAAGATTATCAAGGTGCCATCATTATTATCTCTCACGTAAATGATTTCATCCGACAGGTCGGTATCACTGAGACTTTAGATTTAGGTAAATACGCAAAGTAAATTTTAAATATAATTAAAAAACCCCGCACTGTCACTGCGAGGATTTTGCTGAGCCCTTTTACAGGATCAATCAACAAGTCTTGGCAAACAAAGCCATAAAAGACTGCCTGCTGTCTTGCCGAGAGCGAGCCACGGCCTTTGTGGCAGATACCACATACGCCTGATGCCTTTGAGAATTTCGCGCCTATGACCAATAAGCACTGCCAGACGCGCGTGCGTCGTGGCTGAGGTAAATGGCATTGCTTTCAAGATTTTGGCGTCGCGCTGTTCGATAAATACGTATGGCATAGCCCTTGCCATTACCATCAGCTCTGACTCACTAAAGACATGGTCATGATGACCCACAAGAATCAAGCTTTGTGCGCGATCAAAAAGCAGCTTGCTTACTGAGTCTAGAGCTCTAAAAATCTTATCTGACATCTTAAATTCTAATCTGCCTCTGTGCTCATATAACAGCTCCAGATAAGCATATAGCATCTCGAGGCGCGAGTGGAACTTTTCTGAGTGATTGGATTGACTTTCCCCACCAGCTTCTTTGTACTCGTCCATCAAGAGTGGCGCCGCTTCGAGTGCTCTGAGCCCAAGTATGAGCAGTAGATTCTTGATACGGCGATATCCATAGACATGGAGATGGATCCAGTCAGGACCATTGAGATCGCTGTATATACAACACATCAGTTCGTAAGACGCGTCACGCACTACGTTTTTATTGGCTTCACTGTATTTAACCAATGCATCAGCAATTTGATCACGGTGCCACTGACCAGAAAGTTTATTCCAAGTTTCTTGATTAATGATGCTGTCCTTTTGCCCTGACGGATGGTTGATGTTTAGGATGTACTTCACCGTGGCGAAAGTACCAAGGTAACTATTTTATACTAACATAATACAAAAGCCATGTCATAGACATGGCTTTTGTATTCGTTTGATCGAAATTCTACTATTTAGAACCTTCTGTCCCCACGGTCTCCACCGCGTGATCCACCATTGGCTGGTTTCTCCTCGCGAGGGCGAGCCTTGTTTACAGTCAGTCTGCGTCCGTCCATTTCTGAATCATGGAACATATCTATAGCTTTCTGTACTTCAGCGTCACTTGACATTTCGACGAAACCGAATCCTTTAGAACGGTTACCCATCTCCCTGTCGCGTATAATAGTAGAACTAATTACTTCTCCAGCTTGAGAGAAAAGGCTCTTAAGATCCTCTTCTGTCGCTGTGTAGGGAATTCCACCTACGTATAATCTAAAATCATTCATATTTTTGTTTTTTGAAAGCTATATAACGCACGCGCTAAAATACCTTTACCTATATAGTATAGCATATACCGAGACAAATAGAAAGGGGTTACATAAACATATCCCCATCTATTTCCCCCAACCTTTTACTTTTAAGGCTTCGCGGGCAGCCGCGGTTTCGGCTTCATGTTTGCTATTGCCTTTACCCTCTGCAATTAGCGCATTATCAAAATATACCCCAGATACAAAAACTTTGTTGTGATCTGGACCACTTTCACTCATTACTTTATACACGGGCGTGATACTTAAATCTTCTTGAGATCTCTCTTGTAAATTACTTTTTGGATCTTTATAAAGTCTATATTTTATAATATCATTTAGTTCTGGCATGAGCGTCTCTAGCACAAATTTACGCGCAGATTCTAAACCTTGATCGAGATATATAGCACCCAGCAAAGCTTCATAAGCGTCAGCCAGTATAGACATGCGGGCTTTGGACATTATATCTTTTTGCTCTCCTTTGGATAGCTTCATACGATCGTTAAAGTTCATGTCTATGGCTACTTTGGCTAGAGTATTCATATTTACTAGACCCGCTCTATATGCGGTGAGTTCACCTTCCGCCGCCTCTTTGAATTTGTTATAGAGAGCATGCGTGACGACGAGCTCTAGTACTGCATCACCGAGAAATTCTAGTCGCTCATTATGTTCTAAGCCAGTTTTGGCATTTTCATTTATATAACTACGATGTATAAATGCCTGCTCTAGCAATTTTATATTATTAAATGTGGGTATCATATTATGGTATTTGTGCCACTGCTTTTGCAAGTGTGTTTTGTATCTCTTTATATATTTTATAGCTACCCAGCTCACCTATTTTGATCCACCTAGCATCATCTAGCCCAGCGCCGATCTCGACTTTGGGTTCGGCATATACATGAGTAGCCAAATAATATCGTACATGTTTAACTATCTTGCCTTTTTCTGGATGATTGGCTATGTATTCACCGTCACCAATATGTGATACTAGCTCTGTATCGTCGAGACCAAACTCTTTCTTTACGATCTTTCTTATATTTTCTGCATCTGTTTCCGTCTCTACAGTATGGCTTTTACATATCGTCCAATGTTTAAATAGATCGTGAACCAACCCTACATATACTTCACCTTCATGTTTGGTATAAAGTATCACGCCTGTGAGCTGTTCTATCACAGCTCTTTTTTTACTCACGCTGTCTTTGTCTGGTTCGCCTAACTCTTTATATACTTTGCCTAGCACACCATTGATAAATTTACCACTGGTCTCATTACCAAAAGCTTTGGCTAGCTCTATCGCTTGATCTATTGCCACCTTTGGCGGTACCTGCTCACGATCAGCAAAAAGTAGCTCTGCCAGACCGATACGCAACACATTTCTATCTATGTAGCTTATTTTTTCTAGTGGCCACTCAGGAGCTGCTTTGGTGATGATATCATTTAGGGTTTGTAATCTAGATAAAACCAAATCGACAAGGCTATATAAATAGTCCTTGTCTTTATGATCGGGAGATAACTCCTCTATATTATAATTTAAAACACTTCTCAGCTCTTCACGGCCTAAAATCATGATGTCTTTAACATCCAACTCATACAAAGTTTGCAATGCTATTTGACGTGATATATGTCTTTGGCTCATGATTTAATTTGAAAGGTGCAATAACTTAATAATTATTCGGCTTTAGTTTTTATCTTTACTACTTGCCTATTTTTATAAAAGCCGCACACGTCACATGTTCTATGGCTTTGCAACATAGCATCGCAATTATTACATTTCTGTAAATTCATAGCCTTTAGAGCGTGATGACTGCGGCGATTAGCCGTATGTGCTCTTGTGTGTCTCATTCGTACTACCATAATAGATACATATTACTACATTTGAGAGATAAAAGCAAATTATGATTGTGTATATTACACATTGTTACATTTACTACTTTATAGTGGTCTCTATATACAGCTGCTCTACCTTCTCCCTAGCCCATGGTGTGCGACGGAGGAAATGTAAACTAGACTTGATATTGGGATTGAGAGTGAAGCATTTGATACTGACTTGTTGACCCATTTTCTCCCAACCTATATTTTGTATTAGAGTCTCTAGTATTTTTTGTAAAGTCACACCATGCAGCAGATCATTATTTATATTAATACTCATATTGAGTATTATAGCATATTCTGCCTCTTCCACTCATACATTGCTATAGCGGCAGCTACTGAGGCATTGAGCGACTCCGCCTTTTCACTCATTGGTATCGAGATAGTAAAGTCACTATCTTTGATATGTTGAGCTTGTATACCATTGGCCTCATTACCTACCACGATAGCAAGATCACCAATGAGGTCGAGAGACCAGAATGTATTTTGAGTGGCGCCTCCCTCATTGGGGGGAGAGGTTGTGGGTGAAGCTTGCATCCCCAAAGCCCCCACCCATACATGCGACTTTTTTAACTTTTCTATCGCTACACCTATGTTACTCACTCTTGCTATCGGGATCTGATTGACCAAGCCTGCTGACGCTTTATATACTGATCCATTGATGGGAGCTTGCCTATGCTTTGGCACTATGATGCCAGTCGCTCCGACCGCGACCGCGCTCCTTACGATTGCCCCGACATTGTGGGGGTCTTCGATCTCGTCTAATATAATAAAAAGCCTAGGAGCTGAAGTGGGAGTCAACATCTCATCTATGTCCTTATATTCAAAATCTCTCATGATTACTACTAGTCCTTGATGTGCGCTAGTACCAGCGAGCTCCGTCATCTTGTAACTATCTGGTATATTACTGACGGGTATCTTGTGGGTCTTGCAAAGATCGTATATAATAGGCAAATCTTTGTTTGCCAAGCCATCACGGACATATATCTTCTCGATTAGTTTTGGCGTATCTCGCAGCACAGACAACACTGAGTGTGTGCCATACACTACATTCATATTATTTTCTTGCGCATGCGTATTGAGTATTGTAACCTTATTTATTAAAGGTTTTACTATTATCTTTTCTTGTTTATCTATTTTTGTTATACGTCTATCATTACTGGCTATTTTCCTTTTCTTCTCAGCTTTGTAGCCATCTTTATCTAGAGACTTGTGACTTAATTTAAATTTTTTCATTTTATCGTATAAACATTAATCTTTTTTATAATACCATACTACTCTACAATTGTCACTTTTGTTCCCACATCCGCCCATCTATATATTTGCTCGGCAGCATCCAAAGGAAGATTGATACAACCGTGTGAATGTCGATGGCCAAAATTTTGATGCCAATATGCGCCATGTATAGCAGCTCCATCTCCTGTAAAATACATATCCCATGGTACTCCTGGTAAATCATAATATCCATCACCAGCCTCCTCTGAACCTTGCATATATCTTGTGGGTGTCTTACGAAAAATAGTAAAAGTACCAACTGGGCTTGGTGTGCTATCTAAACCAGTAGAAACTTTGCTGCTCATATATAAGGTGTCACCCTCATTAGCATATAGCATTTGCTTGCTCAAAGATACAAGGATTCTACGTGTAGTTGTGCTTGTTGGTTGAGTAGTCGCTATCCCTATATCTTCGAAATCATCAGCAAAGCTTGCTGGCACATATACATCGGGTTTCATTCTGTTTGGATAAAGTAACCACTCGTCAAAAACTACTTTATACCAAGCTTTTCCACCTACAAAAACTTTATCCTTAATTTTGAGTACTACTCCATTTCTAAATTTATAAGAAACTGGAGATGTGTTGTCTGGTTTATTTCTACCCACTACACATTTATTGCCTCCATAAAAAGCGTTACAACTATGCACTATCTTTATAAAATTAAATAGTTGCTGGGGTGCTGTCTGCTCCACAGTAATATCACTTTGACTATTGCTATTTTTTTCAAAGTTATTTAGAGATTGATTCTCAGACTGTATTATATCATTTTCATTACTTATTTCTTTTGTTTCTGTTTTTGCAATCATTAAGGCATCTGCTTTGTCATTCAAGCTATTATAACCAATATCTCTGTCGTAGATAAAATTGAAGTATATACCAGGACTGAGCACCAAGAGCGTCAAAGAAACTAATTTAATTCCAATAGACTGACTATTCATATATACATATATTGTACCATGTTGAGTGTGCAAAACAAGGATTTGTATACACAGAAAATATATGCTATAATAATGACATGGGAAATATTCTAGCTATTACTGAAGTGATAAGCTCTATCACTTTGATCGTACTCGTGCTGTTACAAAGAGCTAATCCAGATGCCGGTGGCGCGCTATCATCAGACGCCATAGGTGGCTTTGCTACGCAAAAGCGTGGCATGGAAAAGACTTTATACAGGGCCACTATATTAGTTGCTATCATATACGTAGGATCACACGCGCTAGAACTTTTCAAACATTAGTCACGAGCTAAATTGAAATATCTATGGAAGAAACAAATAGGACAGGTAAAATATCTGTCTACAAATTAAAGACTCAATTATATTCTATGCCTATACACAGGCTATTCTATTTGCTTTTTATTATAATCATAATAGTGATTTGTTTGTTGGGTATACTGATAAAATGGAGTGACAACTTCTCTACTTATATACCCGTAAGTGGTGGCACATATAATGTAACTTCTATCAACAGCGTCAGGTATATAGACCCTATTTTTGCAAACAATGACACAGAAAGAGCTATAAGCCAGATAATTTACTCTGGCATCAAAGCCCATCGAGATGAAAAGTATGTAAATGAGCTTGCAGACAAAATAGATATAAGCGGTGATGGTTTAATTTATACTGTACATTTAAAACCAGCCAAATTTGCTGATGGGACAGATCTTACCGCTAATGATGTCACTTACACTGTAGAGCTAATACAAGACTCTCTCATCGCCAGCCCCAAACATAAAGACTGGAAAAACATATCCATCTACGCCATAGACGCACACACTCTAGAAATCAAACTTAAAAATCTGTCCGTAGCGAAACATATAGACCAAATACTAACTCAAGGTATAATCAAAAAGTCTGAATGGGTAACTTTGCCCAAAGGCTCACTATCTCTATCTAGTCTAAATAT
>JAYVSD010000032.1:0-3047 GCA_043775745.1 bacterium
CCGTATATGACATAAAGTAGCCCTGTAGCGCCATGTATCGATATATCGAGTAGTGGATTACCTATGGCGGCTTGTGCTGCCTCTACGGCACGATTTTCGCCTACACCACGACCCATGCCAAAGAGCGCTGTACCGCTGTCTTTTAATATCCTTCTGATATCATTAAAGTCCAAATTCATCTTGCCTGAGAGTCTGATAATTTCAGCTATACCTTCTACTGCTTCTTTGAGTATTTGATCACACATAGAGAAGGCCTGAGTGACTGTAGTATTTTTATCTATGATAGAAAGTATACGATCATTGGGTATGGTGATTAGTGCATCTACTTCTTTCTCTAACTCTTCTAGTCCTTGCTCGGCTAGACGCATACGCTCATTGCCTTCAAAGAAAAATGGCTTGGTCACCACCGCGACAGTGAGTATGCCTTCATTTTTGGCGATGTTGGCTACTATCGGTGCAGCTCCAGTGCCAGTGCCACCACCCATACCTCCAGCAATAAAAACCATATCAGCACCTTTGATAGCATCTTGTATTTCTTCTTTGGTTTCTTCGGCACTACGACGGCCTATCTCTGGATCCATGCCAGCACCTAATCCTTTGGTTAGATTTTTACCAATATGGATTTTCCTTTCTGCTTGTACTGCGTGCAGATCTTGCGTATCAGTATTGATCGCAATGAATTCTACCCCTTTGATTTTAGAATCAAACATATGATTCAATGCATTCTTGCCCGAACCACCAATGCCCACTACTTTTATTTTTGCTTGAGTTTCGAACTCTGGTATTACTTTTGCCATATTTTTCTTTACTTGTATTTATACATTATAGCAGGTATTTGCATTAAGGCAAAAATTGACATAATATATTCTTTATGTGATTATATATTTTGTTGTATGATTTATTCGATTCTGTAGAATTTTGAGTGTCAAAAATAGCGAGAGATAGAGATCGCAACCACTCAGTATGTCTTATATTATAGTCTTTTATTGAGTCTAGCACATTACGATCTAGCTTGATAGGTAATTTCAATTTATTTTTAAACACACTTTCAAATCTGATCATATTACTGATCTCACCGAGCACTATTAGACCTCCGGGTAATAGCTCTCGTCTTTTTATTTTGTCTAGCTCATTATTGACTTTGTCAGACCAGTCTATCAATATTTTATCTACAGTGTCTTCGTATTTCTTTTTATTGAAGCCTGTAAGTTTGATTCCTTGTCGGACTTCGTACGCCTCTTCGAGAGAAATTTTAAGACCTAAAGCTATTTCATTATCTAGGTCTTGTGTGCCAAATGATAGTGATCCAACCGCTAATGGTATATACTTTTCAAACACTGACAGGCTAGATATAGATGATCCTATATGCAACACGGCGATACCAGAGAGCTTTTGTTTATTTTCTAAAAGTAATTCTGATTCTAAAAGAGGTGCAGCTAAAATATCTAATATTTTAAATTTATTTTCTTTGCAAATTTGTTGCAATATACTTATTTGTTTTTTATCTATAAAAATAGAAAAGATACGAGCATCTAATCGACTACCTCTTTGTCCCAAAGGTAAATCCTTTTGTTCTATGCTGTTGAGTCTATATTTTTTTATTTTATAATATAAAGTAGTAAGATTGTGAGTGTTATATACGGTATCATTTTTTTCTATTAGCATGTGTGCTTCTTCGGGGCTGACTATGCTATTTTTATTATTGACAGAGATAGACACATTTAAATTACCTGAGTTTAGGCTACTGCTGGATAGACCAAATATCAACTTTACTTTCTTTATATTGTAATTTTTCTTTACTTTGTTTACTAGATGTAGTAGAGCATTGGAAAATTCTTCTGTATTTACAATGTTGCCAGCCTGTACACCAGCCGAAGGTACTTTGATAAATTCTAAAATCTCATCATTATGTATACAGGCACGCAAAAAGTTGTTACCTATATCTATGCCCAGTATATTTTCATTTTGTGTAGTCTTCATTATAAAATTTATGTAAATACTTTTCTTCTAGATTTTCCATTTGATCACTATGATCATAGCCCAACAGATGTAGACATCCATGTATAAAAAGTAAATGTATAAATTTATTATACCCCATATCGTGATTTTTAGCATCTGATCTAGCTTTTTGTAACTGTATATATATTTCACCTTGATTGTCGTCAAGTGGGAAAGAGAGTATATTGGTGGGGTAGTCTTTGTTTCTATACTGTTTATTTAGTTTTTGTGACAGTGTAGGAGAGCAAAATATTACATTGAGATTGTAGTTTTTATGTAGAATCTTTTCTTTAATAGTTAGAAAGGGTAGCTCAGGTATAGAGCCACCCTTTCTTTCTATATATAGATTTTTGTATTCTTTTATCATTGTTCGCTTTTAGCGTTTCTTTTTCCTTTCTATCAAAGTGCCCAGCCTCTTGGATCTATCATATTTGATACCGCCAGCTATTTTCTTTAGCTTAGCTCTTTTAGTTTTGAGCTTTGATAATTCGCGGTCAGCATATCGATGGCTGCGCACCTTGGGTAGTATACCGGACTCTTGCACTTTCTTTTGGAAGCGCCTAAGCATCGAGGTTGGGTTCTCGTTGTTGCCTTTTTTGATTTCTATATTTATTGTCATGTTGAGAATTATAATAACATTATTTTAAACAAAATACAAATTTATTAGCCATTTACTTCAAATGCTTCACATAGTCGCAGAGGTCGGGGATTTTGATTGTGTCTTGGCTATGAGTGGACATGTTGCGTACTATGACAGTGCCATCCATTGCTTCCTTTTGACCAAAGATAATAGTAAAAGGTATATTCATCTTTTCAGCTAGAGCGAGTTGCACTCCGAGAGCGTCCTTGGTGATGGATTGATGTACGGCGATTTTAGACTTACGTAAAATTTCTATGATTTGTAAGCTTTTTAGCTTGGCCTCGAAGCCCAACTGTATAAAATATATTTTAGGAGCTTTCAATATACGTGGAGATATGGTCTTGCACTCTGGGAATAGCATGATACGCTCAAAGCCTAGAGCTGTTCCTACTGAGGGTACATCCTTTTT
>JAYVSD010000033.1:0-17667 GCA_043775745.1 bacterium
ACATATTATATCACAATTGGATTTGCTTTTCAACAGCCTGTTTTATTACTTATTAGGTACAAAAGTTATACACATTTATAAAAATGTCCCTACAAAAGACCTGCTATAATGTATACATCCCCAGATGTGGCGGGGATAGACACAATAAGTGTCAAAAGTTAAAATCATGAATAAACAAATAACCAAGAAATTAATAGCCACTATAAGTTTGGGTCTATTTATGACCAGTGCTCTGGCTATGACCGAAGCTACTGGCACCATGACTGCCGGTACTATGCCTGCTCACAGCATGAATAGTATGACAGCGGTACAAAAAGGTCAATGCATGGCAGATGGTATAGAAAAAAGGGACACAAGTATCATCTCGGCATTAGACACTTATGCCCAAGCAATGAAGACTAATCTGACCGTCAGGAAAGATAGTCTAAAAGCTCTATATATATCAGGTGATGCTGAAGGTGCGAAAGATAAAAGAAAGTCTGTGTGGTCAGCTTTCTCGAGCGCTACCAAGTCAGCAGCCAATGATCAACGTGCTTCTAGAAGGGCTGCTTGGGACCAATATAAAAAAGATATCAGAACTTGTGGAGTGAAAGTATCTACCGAAAAGATGGAAACTGTCACTACGCCTGTAGCATATTAGAATTGAATATTGAATTCAATAAAACATAAATTAGCGAGTACCCCCTACTCGCTAATTTGTATTTTATAAAAGCTTAATATTATATAGTCTCTCTGCATTTTTTAAAAGTTGATTATTGACGGTTTCAAAGTCTAGACCTTTGAGCTCTGCTATCTTCTCTATTACTATTTTTATATTAAGTGGAGTATTGGGTATACTTGCCCTCTTGCCATCTTTACCTTTAGATGATACATATGGACTATCAGTCTCTACATGTATGCGTTTTATGGGTATATAGCGAACCACCTCATCATAGTCTTTGGTGAGAGTCAGTACCCCACCAAAAGAAAAATCAAATCCGAGATACAAAAATTGCTTTGCTATATCTACACTACCCACAAAAAAATGCACATTGCCAGTCATTTTTTCCTTTCGAGGGTGACTAGGGGTGAGGACTGCATTTTGTAATATATAAATCATATCCTCATAAGCATCCATGCCATTTGGATTATCTATCTCATCTTTCTGGCTCGGTCTACCATGTAACATGAGCGGGAGATTATTTTTATTTGCAAACTCTATTTGTCTGATAAATAGCTGTTGTTGTCTATCCACCTCACGATCTATATTATATAATTCACCTAATTTTTCTTTATTTTTAGCAAAATAAAAATAGTCTAGGCCACATTCACCTATGGCTACACATTTATCACTGAGGAGATTTTGAAATTCTTTTTCATCAAATGTGGCCTCACTATCGTCACATGGATGCACACCGATAGTATAGAATATATTTTCATGACTTTGAGCTAAAGCTCTGGCCTCTTTGCTGGTCTCATAGTCAGTACCGATAGTGATAGTGGCGATATCCTCTTCTTTCATTTTTGAAAGAGTGACATCGAGCTTATCTTGCAAAGCTTTATCATGTATGTGACTGTGAGTATCTATATATCTCATAATTTCATTATAACATATTTGCTTCTATGTTATAATGTAGTTATGCTAAAAAAAATATTATGGTTGCTAGTTGTGATAATGGTGGCATATTTTTTATCAATAATTTATCAAAAATATACAAGTAAAAATCTGGTGATCAATGATTTAATAAACACAAATGAATATGATAAAGAGTATTCTAAAATAATTTTTGCTGGTGGTTGTTTTTGGTGTACAGAAGCTGAGTTCAATCATAGTATAGGTGTAAAATCTGCTATCTCTGGCTATGCTGATACTAGTGAGGCTAATCCCAAATACGAAGATGTAGGATCCGGTAAAACCAAAGCTCGTGAAGCGGTACTAGTTTACTATGATAAGAACCAAATTACCTTAGATCAACTTCTCGATAAATACTGGAAACACATAGACCCGACTGACACTGGAGGTGAATTTGCTGATCGTGGACATCAATACACTACTGCTATCTATTACTATACTGAAGATGACAAGAGAATAATAGAAAGCTCCAAAGCCAAAGTCCTAAACTATATACAAAAAAACAAAGACTTTACTAATAAAAAGATAGAGACTGAGATCTTGCCTTTTGTAAATTTCTATCCAGCCGAAGAGTATCATCAAGATTATAAAGATAAAAATCCAGTGAGATATCAATACTATCGTGATGGATCAGGGCGTAACACCTTTATCAAGATCCATTGGCCAGATGGTAGTCTAGAAAGCAGAAGTGTGAGCACTGGCACTTTACAAAATACATGGAAAAAGTTTTCTTTATCAGATAAAGAAAAAAGATTAAAAGAGTTGACTCCTATACAGTACAAAGTCACTCAAGAAAGTGGTACTGAGCCGTCTCACTCAGTGGAGAATTACAATGATAACAAAGAGCCTGGCTTGTATGTGGATATAGTAAGTGGTGAACCTTTATATTTGTCTAGCGACAAGTTTGATAGTGGCACTGGCTGGCCAAGTTTTGTAAAGCCTATATCATCTACTGTCATCACTACACATATAGACAAAGGTTTCTTTTCTAGTCGCACTGAGGTACGTAGCACTATAGCTGATTCACATCTCGGACATGTATTTGGTGATGGGCCAGCAGATCGCGGAGGCAAAAGATACTGTATGAATGGTGCTGCCATGAAGTTTGTACCCTTGGCTGACATGGAAAAAGAGGGGTACGGTGAATATATAAAATTAATAAAATAGTAAATAATATATGAAAAATACAACATACAACATAATAAAGCCAGATAGTGAAATATCCTTAAGTGATAAATTAAAAAATGCTTTCTCTGTAGCTAGTCTACCCACTATTTTTGCCTCACTATGCTGTCTTTCACCACTCATACTAGTGATGACAGGACTAGCTACTACCTCATTTGCAGCCTCACTATCTGACACTTTATATGGTACTTACAAGTGGGCCTTTCGTGCCGTAGGACTCATCACTTTATTGATCGCCTTCTACTTCCACATAACTCGCACTGTAGGCATATGCACGCTCGACGAAGCCAAGAAAAGGAGAAATGAAATTATCAACAAGCTTGCCATCACGCTCATTGTCGCTGTACTTTCCTACATATTCTTTCTCTATGTAGTAGTCGAATATCTAGGTAGATATTATCACATCTGGAAATAAATCATTCACCATAGCCTTTGTCTATTCTACTCTTCCAAACAAAGGTTTTTCTGACATTTTATTCATGGCGCGTACACTGAAGCTCATACACTGCGTGACCGTCATACTTATCCGATGGTGAAGTCTTTTTTATTTTAACCAGCACTTCACTTATTTTTTTATCTTTGTCGATATGAAAAAGTTCGTCTTTCACATCGAGCGCTAATTTCTCAATAAGCTTTGCCTCTGACTTTTGGAGAAATGTGGTAAGACGCCCCGTGAGGAAGCCATAATCGAGAGTTGTCTCGATATCATCTGACGCGCAGCTTGCAGGGTCTTTGATGTGAAGATCTACCGAGAGCTCGATCCACTGCCCTGTAGCACGTTCTGAGTCGTAATAGCCAATGTGAGTAAATGCACGGATGGTATGGAGTTTGAGTATGGATTTCATAATTTTTATTTCTTGCGTAAAGTAACTAATAAAGAATCTCTTTTATGAAATCCAAATAACTTCTCTGTAAATTCTTTTGGAATTATTTCAGAACCATTTTCAAACACAAAGTATTTTTCCCAAACGCCTTTATGCTTAGATAAAAACCGTTCTGCGGTTTCAGGTGTATACGTATCTAAAATTGTGACTTTCCCACCACTAACAAGCACTCTGCTTAACTCCTTAAAAAATAAATCTATTGACGGATCACTTGGTTTGACATAATAAGCTTTTTTATAAAGCCCAGAATCTTTTCCAACATTAAAACTAGGATCACCAAATAAATTATTTGCGATAATATCTGTAAATGCTGTATCTTTGAATGGTAGATTATACGCAGCTGCTGCAACATACATAAACTCAGAATCTCGTTGTCCATGTCGGGGAACGAATGGATCGTAGTGTTTGTCGACACCTCTAAGAAATGAGTCTGGAGATATGTCAGTAATGACGACCTCACCAGTATCAACTCCAAACTTTTTTAAGGATTCAGTTAAAGGGTTATTACCTGCACCGATTTCTAGAATTTTTCTAATCTTTGGATCTTTTTCAAAATTACCTACTGAGGGTGGTCTTTCCATAATGTTATGCTAAGCGATTAAAAAGTGGCTTCTCTGGCATTTTATTTTCGTGAATACATTCGATAATTTTAGCTGAAGTTCTAGGCAAGAAAGGCTCGAGCAACTCAACGATGTTTATCAGATCATTAACATGCTCAATAACTAACTTAGTTCCTAGTTCAAAATTGGTCTTGATGACTTTAAATGCTTCGTCGCTCTGGATTCTCTCGTCAAGCCTATTAATCAAACTAAATACAACATGTATTCCTTCATTTAAATTAAAATCTTGGAATGATTTTTCATAACTATTTTTTATTTCGGGGTAGATAGTTCTTTCTAGCTTCAAGAGTAGGCCTCTCTTATTTAATTCTTCTTTATGGAGAGAGACCATCTTCATAATTCTACTCGTAAGGTTCCCTATTCCATTTGCAAGATAAGCTGTATAGCTTGTCTTTATTCCTTCGAGAGTGAGGTCACCGTCTTCAAAAGAAGAAATATCATGAAGGAGCACAAAACGGAGTACATCTTCTGGAAAATCTGTCACACCTTTAAAGAGATCAATAACGTCAAATGGTGAAATAACATTCCCAAGACTCTTACTCATCTTCTGTCCACCTGAGTTAATGAAACCGTTGATAACGATGTGTGAAGACTGAGGGAGTCCGGCGCTCATGAGCATTGCTTGCCACATTGCTGACTGCTGACGATTATTATCTTTACCACAATACTGCACCGGTGTGCCTTCTTTCCAAAAATCAAAATCCGCTTCACCTGTGCCCCATCCTAGTGTAGAGATATAGCTCGTCAGCGCATCAAACCACACATACATGACATGTTCTTCATCCCTTGGCACGGCAACACCCCATGGCATTTTTGACTTGAGGCGTGATATAGAAAAATCTTCAAGTCCGCGCGCCACAAAAGCCTTAATTTCATTAAATCTAAAATCTGGAACCACAAAGTCTGGATGAGTCTCATAAAAGGCAAGCAGTGGCTCTTGGTATTTGGACCACCTGAAAAAATAGTTTTCTTCCTCGCGAATTTCTATATCACGATTCGGATGTATAGAACATTTCCCATCGACGAGTTCACTGTCGGTCTTTTCAAGTTCACACCCGATACAGTACTTAACTTTATAGAGTTTTTTGTAAATATCTCCTTTTTCAAAGCACCTCTTCCACATTTCCTGTGCAGCAAGAACATGCTTTTCATCTGTCGTGCGAATAAAATGTATCTCTGAGATGTTAAGAAGTATTAGCTGTTCTTTGAATCTCTCGGCATATCCGTCTACATAGCTCTGAGGACTCTTACCTTCCTTTACAGCATTCTCATAAATTTTTGCTCCGTGTTCATCGGTCCCCGTGTTAAAGAAAATCTCCTCGCCAAGAGAACGATGATACCTCGCTATAACATCTGCACGAATAATTTCCATAGAGAACCCGACATGGGGATCTGCGTTGACGTA
This sequence comes from bacterium, assembly GCA_043775745.1. GTDB lineage: Bacteria > Patescibacteriota > Minisyncoccia > Phycocordibacterales > UBA5272 > JAMIGE01. The sequence goes on from JAYVSD010000033.1 coordinate 5,707, forward strand.
TGGGAGTGTCGTTGTGAGATAAAAAAGCTTTTTGTTCATATTTTGATATATCGCAACTAATAATTAATATCCAACTCTCTGTGTTTACCTTTATCCAGATCGTTTAAAAGCTCCATCACTATGGCTGCCGTAGGCACAGCAAGTAATATACCCCAAAATCCTAACAGACTACCACATATAAGTATAGAGATAATTACAACGAGGGCTGGTACACCCACCACATGATCCATGATACGTGGCTGTAATATATGTGTCTCGAATTGTGCTATAACAAAATAAAGCAATGCTACCATACCAGCAGACTGTACACCACCATTAGATAATGCAATGAGCACAGCCGGTAACATGGCCAAAGGTATACCCACTAAAGGTATCATTTCACCAATAAAAGCTAACATGGACAAAAGCAAAGCATAAGGTATACCCAAAACAGTAAGCATAATATACACCAAAATAGAAATGATAAGGCCAAGCAATAATTGACCTTGAGCCCAACGAGCGATTTTGCTTTGGCTACGATTCCACAAATCTATCACATAGGCTTCATTTCTTTTGGGGGTAATAATACGTAAGAAATTCTCTACTCCATTTTCTTGCATCGCCATATAATATGACAATACTGAAATAATGCCTAAATTTACTACTTTGCTAATGATAAGTCCTGTGGTGTGAGCAAAAGAGTTGGCGCCCAATACAAAATTTTTCAACACTGTTAGAATCTGACCCTTGGATATATCTTTTGATATATCACTCAAATATACAGACAAATCTTTGAGTCCTAAATCTTTATTAAATACATTTATCTTTTCTATGGTGTTTGGTAGGTTGGCTATAAATTTAGCCAACTCATCAGCTATGAGTGGAACAAACAAAAGTATAGCAACAACCACAAAACCAATACCCATTAAAAATACAGTAGTGACAGTTATAGTTCGTGGCACTTTATACTTTTTGAAAAATTTGGCTATCGGATTGATAGAAGAGGCCATGACTATAGAGACAAACAGTGAGATTAGTATATCTTGCACCACAAACAAACCATAAGTAAATACAACCCAAAATATAACTCTTAAGATTGTACTATTGTCTACAGATATTTTTTCTTTCATAATGCTATTATATCACAAAATTTATTTTTTCACCTTTATTATCATCTCTGTGCTACCAATTTTGTTATTACTAACACTCGCCTGTAGTCTATCACCATAAGCGGTAATTTTTATATGCATGTTTCCATCCATATCAGCCTTACCGATCAAAGGTATCTCTATATACGACTTATCACCAGCGGGTATATCTAATAAAGCTGGAAAAACTGACTTGTCCACTAGAGTGGTCATCCCATTGGTATTAATTTCAAAATGCATATTAGAAATAGACTCTGGCAAAGAGTTATTCCAGGTTATGTTCAGCAAGCCTTCTTGTCCGTCATATATAATATTGCTAGTGCTATGATCTACTTTTAATTTAGCATATATATTTAGAGGTAAATACACCAAGCTATACTCATAAGTAGCATCGCTAATAATAGCCGGCAAACCATCTACTATTTCTTCCATTTTGATTCTGATTGCTTTTTGTTCACCGTTTATACCTGACTGCACTGCTTTTATCGTGTTGGTTATTTCTTCTCCTTTATTTATTTTATCTAGCTCCCATTCATCTTTTTGATTCAATGGAGATGATGCAGATATAGTTTTATATTCAGCTGGGAAAGCAAAAGATATTTTTGATTGCTGTATATCATTATCACTGTCATTTTTAATGATTACTTTATAAGTAAATATCTCTCCCCCATCCAAGTCTTTGGGGCCTTCTATTTTTATAGAAAGCTGTCTTGGTAATATCTTGATCTCCTTATCTACGACTTTATAAAATTGACCATTATTACCTTCTATTTTATAGAGTAATTTAGCATGCACCTTTACGATACTCCCGCTACGACCGTATATCTTGACTCCAGTTAGAACCTCATTTCGCACTGTGCCGTTACTAAGTGTGTTATAATTATAATTTGATTTTATTATATTAGCTATGCCAATACCACTAAGACTTTTTTCATACTCTAACTGCAAAGATGCATTGATCACATTAACTTTATTATTATTGGCAGTTGAGATTTTAATATTAAAATCTTTACCCGGTTCTACTGAGTCAGGTGCATCTATATTTAATATAATCTTCTTATCGTCTAGTTGATTGGAACTACTATAAATAGTATAACCAAAATAAGAGACGACAATGAGCAACACAAAGATAGATATTAGTAACAAAGATTTGCCCCAATTATACTTTTTTTCTATATACATAGGTGTCTGTATATAATTCCAATTTTTAGGCAAATCTAACTCTTTCTGATTACTTAGACTCAGTAAACTTTTACTCTTATCAGGGGATCTACTATTTAATTGTTTCTCTTTATCCTCTATCAACATAGATATATTATAACATGCTTTCTCTCAATGCACGTCTAATTTGACTGTTGACTGTAGATTGATTGAGACTACATATAAATAGTAAATATTCTTCACTTTTTTGTCTATATTCCTGTAAATTTGATACCGCCAGGCAAGATAGATCTATATACCCGAGCTCTATCAAGCATGAGGCATATATAGTTCTTCTCAAATTATTTACATCTGACTTATTATTTTGCACTAAATTAAATATCCTTTCAAATAATTCAACATGCTTTTCTGATCCATGATACAGTCTGTCAATAAGTTTTGACACTTCAGGTATCAAAACTTTTTGGTCTATTTTATTTTCTATAATATCATTTAAAGATATTTCACTAGCACCAGTGAGTCTCCACACCTCTTTACCCTTGACTAAAGTCAGATTTGTAAAATGATATTTGCGCACATGTGCTTTGAGTTTACCTTCCTTTTTCTTTAGAGACTTAGCCACTACAAATATCACACCAAACTCCTCAGTAAAGACTTTCAATGTTACGTCATTTTCACCGCTGGTATACTGATTGAGCACCAGTGCTCTAGTTGTAAATTTCTCTATCGCCATATTTATTTAAATAAAATCTCTATGCCTACTCTATTTTTTACAAAGCCCTGTTTCGCTTTTTCTATTTGGATAATTATCTCTTTTTGATTTTGATTAAAGATAACTTTATCTAGTCCGCTGAGTCTTATTTCTATTACACTTTCTTTTTGGTCTATTTTTATAGGTGTGATACTGTAAGCACCCAAGACTTGGTTTATCTTTTCCCTGAGATCTATTAAAGATTTAATACTTTGTAAAGTTTGTTGTGTTCTTAACATTTTTTATTTATTCTATTATAACATAACAAAAGGGCAGCCGTGCCACCCTTTTTCCATTTCTGCCATGGTTACCGCCTAGATCTGATGTACACCCAGGCGCAATTCACCAGCACATTTGACCAGTTTGATACCGTAGCTCAGACCGTTGTTGGCTTGCACAGTCCAAGAGGCCGCGTCTGCACCAGAGAAACACCGACTAAGGCCCGCGATCTCGCTCAGCAATCGCAAGCTTGCCGCCGCCACTGCATAAGTAGCGCAGAACACCTCCGTGCTCACATCTGCACCACCTACCGTCAGCGTGACACCAATGGATTCCACGATCCGCAGCTTTTCTGCTGCGTCTGAAGTTTCCTGCGTAATTGACATATCGTCTCCTATCGCGACTATTGTCGCATCGGTTTGGACTCCATATTTAGTTTATACTAAAGTATACACCTTGTCAATGCTCAGCTTTTCACCAATTACGACTTTGACTATTTTCATCACTCTTTGATACTCTCCGTCTACTAGACCCACTCTGTCTGCATCTATGGTCAGAGATATGCTGTCGCTAGATACTAGTCCTAGATCACGACGCATATCTTTGATCGCTCGTGACAGCTCACGCTGATCACCTTCACGTCGTAGCTCCGCTGTGATGATGGTATCCAATTTACTTTCTGTGATGGTCATATCTATTTTTATTTCTTTCACATTGACCTCTTCTTTTATGATCTCTAAAAGATTTTTATCTAAGTTTTTATTTATACTTGCACTAGCCAACGGCTGACGCACTGGTATATTTATTTTTTGTCTCAACATCAAAAGTTGACTACAGATATTACGAGTCATCATCATCTGCTCTATCAAGTCTTTATCTTCTTTATTTATATTTTCTACTTTGGGCCAAGATTCGAGATGTATACTCTCTCTTTTATCTTTATTTGTCATCATCACACTTTGATATATACGCTCCGCGATAAATGGAGACATCGGTGCCATCAGTTTTGCTAGCTCTATCAACACATATCGCATAGTAGCTAGTGATTGTAACTTATCGGCCTCACCATTTACACCTTTCATCCTATCTCGTGATCTACGCAGATACCATACCGATAGATCATCAATGAAATTCTCTATAGGCCTCACTGCCTCATCGAGCTTATAACTTTTATACCCATAGGTAACTTTTTGTTTTAAGTTTTTCAAAATTGCGAGTATCCATAAATCAAGTATATTTGAATTTTGAGTCGTATCCTCACCTTGCGCTAGATCTGTATTCTGGAGATAAAACTCTAACACATTCTCAATCTTCATTATATTTTTCTTATATATTTCTTCTACCATACTATCAGTAAACAGTATATTTTCACCTTGCATAACTGGACTATTAGCAAATGTGAGTCGCAATGCATCAGCTCCATACTTCTCTACCAGCTCCATCGGATCAGTATAGTTCTTTTCACTTTTGCTCATCTTCCTACCATCCTCTGCCATCACCGTACCATTTACTATGACATTTTTAAATGGGGATTTATCAAAAAGTCCCACACCCAAATTTAGAAGTGAATAGAACCATCCTCTAGTCTGATCCATACCCTCAGCGATGAAGTTTGCAGGGAAATTTTTTTCAAACACTTCCTTATTCTCAAATGGATAATGTAACTGGGCATAAGGCATAGATCCAGACTCAAACCAACAGTCAAACACATCTCCAATGATTTTCATATCCACCCCTCTACTATCTTTTAATATCACTTGATCTATGTACGGCTTGTGCAAATTCACCGCTCCAGTCTCATCACGGGGTATAACTTTGTAATCCAAAGACTTTATTTCTCCGTGTTTTGGATATTCTCTTTCTTTAGAAAAGACTTCACCATCTACCAGCAACTGTGCAGCAGCACTCATCATAAATATAGGATCACCATGGCTAACAATCAATATGCTTTTATTCTCATATTTTTTATCTATCTCCAAAAGAAAAGCCATAGCTCTGTTCATTACCTCTCTGTGTGATTCACCACCTCCTATTTTAGAATTAGAATCGTATGAAATCTGTTCATTGATTTCTTTAAAATATTTATCAATTGATACACCATCATAAGTGCCAGAATTTATTTCTTTCAATCTATCATCATAGATGATTTTACTTTTATCAAAACCTGTAGCCTCGCAAACTATTTCTGCTGTTTGTTTGGTCCTGATAAAAGGCGAAGTGAAAATATAGTCAAACTTTTTAGCATTTTTGGTAAATTCTGTTACTTGATTTATACCTTGCTCTGTCAAGTGATTTTTAGGGTCTCCACTACAATCTAGAACATTTTTAATGTTTGATATCGCTTCTCCATGCCGCATCACAAAGTATTTGTTACGAGGAGGTTGAGCTATCTCAGCGAGGGATCCGACTACGAGAGTCTCTACACCATCTACAGATCGCCATATAGGAAGTGGTGCACCCCAATAGCGACGACGTGATACTGCCCACTCACGAGCACCCTCGAGCCAGCGACCCATCCTACCATCTCGTATATGTTCTGGTATCCAGCCTACTTTCTGATTTTCAGATATCAATTTATCTTTTATTTTTGGAACATCCACAAACCATGACGAGGTAGCGTAGTTGAGCAATGGCGTCTTGCACCTCCAACACAGTGGATAGCTGTGAACTATTTTATGCTTTTCAAAAATGAGATGATTTTTTGCGAGCCACCTGATAATTTCTATATCGGCACTCATCGTATCATCTTTTACTTTGACCTTCATTCCAGCAAAGTCGGTGACATCCGTGGTGAAAGTACCATCCATTTTGACATGCTTAATGACTGGAATACTATTTGCTTTGGCAAGCTCCATGTCTTCCGCACCAAATGCTGGCGCTTCGTGAGCGATACCAGTACCAGCATCTTCAGTAATAAAATCTGCATGCCAGATCTTCCAACCAAGCTCTTTATCAGCATCATCTTTATCATAAAAATAACGAAATGGTGGTTTATACTTTTTACCGACGAGTTTATCTCCAAAAAACCTCTCATAGCTTAAATTTATAATTGTTTTCTTTTCAGTTAAAAGACCTGATAAAGAAAAATACCCAGTTCCAGACATTTTTGCCTCTCCATCACTTATGTTTAAACCAGTTTCATTTTGAAAATACTTTGTACAAGCTATATATAGTTCTCCAACTACACAGTTTTTAATTAGTGACGGTAAATCTTTGTCATCAAGCGCAATTTCATTTATTTTAAACTTAACATACTCAATATCTTTATTCACTGCAAGCGCAGTATTCCCCGGAAGAGTCCACGGAGTTGTGGTCCAGGCGAGCACAAAGGTACGTGGTTCATCTACAAGCTCAAAACGTGTCGTCACCGAAAGATCGGTTACGTCTGTATACTCAAGACCTACTTCAGATTGAGCGAGTGGCGTCTCACATCTCGGGCATATATGCATGATCTTATGACCTTCATAGGCGAGACCCTTGTCATACAAAGTCTTCCATACCCACCACACACTCTCAGTGTATGTACTGTCCATAGTCTTATAAGAGTGTTCCATATCTACCCAACGACCGAGTCTAGGGATTTGCTTTTTCCAAATCTCTTCGTACCTGAGCACACTATCTGCAGCAGCTTTGTTGAATTTATCTATACCATATTCTTCAATTTCTTTTTTACTATTTAAATTTAATTCCTTTTCTATCATGTTCTCTATCGGCAGACCATGACAATCCCAACCCCATATACGTCTCACACTTTTACCATTCATAGTATGGTATCTAGGTATTGCGTCTTTGATAGTACTAGCAAGTATATGCCCATGATGTGGTGTGCCCGTCGCAAATGGTGGCCCATCGTAGAAAGAAAAGCTCTCTATCTCGCCATCTACTCTACCCGCCGGATTAGCAATACTCTTCTCAAATATATTATAATCAGTCCAAAACTTCAAAACTTCTAGCTCTTTGTCATTGATAGATTTTTTGTTTTGATTGTTTGTGTTGTTGTTTTGCATGTTATTATTATTTTGTTTTGCTTGACTTTTGATAAAAATTTGTTATACTTAATTTATTATGGTCTAGCAATAGACTTCCGAGATTCCCCGCGCAGGCGGGGTTTCGATTTTATATATAGTTAAATAACAATTTTTTAATTTCCAAAAAATTTTCTATATTAATTTTGTCTACTTTTCTAGATAATCTTTTTGTGCTTATTACTCTTATCTGTGTGAGTTTAATATAAACTTCTTTATTATTTTTAATAATAATTTTTTTGTGAAAAGTATCATTCTTTATTTTGCTTGTAATTGGTAGCACTAAAATACTATCACTGCTATATACCTTCAAAACTAAAACAGGTCTTTCAAATTTATAATTCTTACCATTCACTTCTGATCCTATATTGTTACCCAAAGAGCACCACCACACCTCTCTCGGATGTGCGTATGCTCTATTATTTTTTTGATCTATTTTTTTCTTTAATTCATTCCAATTGTTAAACATACCCATATCACTATCTACATCAATTTCTTTTTCTCTAAAGACCACCTCGATATTATTTCCATTGAAGTCAACTACATAACCTGCATAATATCCCTCATTATATTCATTCCTATATCCAGGAAGACCATTATCTACAGCACCAAGCTCTATGGATAGATTGTAAAATTTAATTACCTCCTCTTTTGAATTTGCTAGAAATGCCAAGTGAACATTTTGAGTGACTATATGTTTATCATCAGCAATACCTAGAAAAAATATAGCCTTATCTTTGCCGAATGAGCAATACTCAGCACCTAATTCATTTAAAATTTTAACACCCAAAATACCTAGAACTTTTTTATAGAAATTCTTACTCTTTTCAAAGTTATTTACATTTATAGTTACGTGGTCTATCATATAAAATCTTTTATCAAAATAATGCACAAGGAGGAATAATCGTGATACCACCTTGCTTCCTCTGCTAACGCAGAGCTCATTGTTGAAAATTTACTTATCCTAAGCGATTAACTATCTCAACGTCATTAACTTCATAATATCAGAAATCCATGTTTTTGTAAAATAGGTTTATTATAAATATGAACCGATCTCCATCTTGCATCTTGGAACGCAGTGTCAGTTAGCGTTGTGCTTTTTCGAACAGAATAATGATAAAAATAAGCAAAATTTAAAACAATTTTTATTACACTTGACTAGTTTACAATACACATTAAAAGGAGTATTATCATATAGGCCCCCACGATAATGGGGATTGTAAATTAGACCACAGGTTAGGACCATGCAATACTTCCCTAGCAATTTGAATGAAGCCGCTGCCTTGCACGCACAAGTACTCTCATTTGTCACTGCGAAAATGATCTGTCACAGCATTAGCCCGAACAATATCGCCTTAGCAACCATGGAGGTGTGCATGCCACGCATGGTGTTGGCTGAGTTCAACACTCATCGCGCATTCGACAGAAACTCAGCCAGTAGTCGCGCTATACCCGTTGAAAAACAACTTCGAATGATCATTGATCGACCATACATACCTTTCTTCTTCGGAGCAAACCAATCTGGAATGCAAGCCAAAGTGGAGCTCGAAGGTGACAACCTCTTAGCAGCAATTCACAACTTTCTTATTGGACGAGACATTGCTCTATTGCAAGCAGTTGCGCTCATGGGTGGCAAAAACACCTTGAAAGATAGCGGCCTTGTGGAACACTTTGGCGAAATGGAGAAAACATACCCATTCACGCGAGACCTCTTCCGGAATCAAAATGTTGGTCTACACAAGCAAAATGCCAACCGTGTGCTGGAGCCATACATGTGGCACACTGTAGTCGTGTCATCAACAGACTGAGCCAACTTTTATGCTCTACGTTGTGACCAAGATGCGCAACCGGAAATAAGAGCCGTCGCTCTAGAGATGATCAAAACACACTCTGTCTCGACTGCAACAAGAGTTAACTGGAACGAATGGCATCTACCGTTCCTTGATGTTGATGAAAAGGTACAATTACCATTAACTAGCCAGAAAAAAGTATCTGCAGGTCGAGTCGCAAGGACCAGTTACCTCACCCACGATGGCAAACGTGATTTCGACAAAGACATCGAGCTACACGATTCACTTTTGGTGGGTGGTCATATGTCACCCTTTGGGCATGTTGCAAAGCCTGACCAGCGTCTCACTCGTACTTCCAATCTGAGAGGTTGGCTACAGTACCGTGTCGAGCTTCCAGATCAAGGCAACTTTGCAAAAATCAAGAGTTCTGATCGCATGCTTGCTGGTCTCAACAATGACGAGAGTCTGTTGAATTTCCTGAATTCCCTCCCAGCCTAAGCACAACAACTCTTTGTTCTCAAACATACCACCCACCCCATAAAGGTGGGTGAACTATTTATACATAAAAATTACTTGAACTGCTTTGCCAGTTTCGGGCCCGACTGTTTTAAATAATTAGAGCTCATCTGATCATAATGTCTGACTGGTATCTGTGACATCTTTTCAAATCTAACTTTACCTATTGGCTGCTGATGGCTTATGGTAACATCTTCAAAAGTCCTGACTTCGAGCGTAATAGGACGACCGTGACCCATATCATCTGCGTCGCAACCCCAACCTGGATCAAAGAAGCCAGCATAATGCGAACGGAACTCTCCCGTACGAGAGTCCATATCCACCATCTCAGAAGCTAGATATGGAGGCACTCTCAAATACTCTTTGGTAGAAAGTATATAAAAGGCTCCTTTTTTCAAATTTATATAATCACCATTTTTATATATAGGAGTAAAGAAATCCGTATAGTCTATAGTGCCATTCGCAGCTCCTAGGTCTAGTACTTTGTTTGTGTTTGTAGCTTGATATCCGACTATGTCTGACGACAGATCTAGGGTGAGTAATATAGACCCATCATTATCTTTCATACGAAGAGAATGATACTCATAAGGTCTGCCATCCGCATGATAAACTAAAGTATCTGTATGCATTTGATCTAGGAGCATCATTTCATTAAATCTGGTATCCCCATCCAAAAATCTAATCTGGCTAATTCTAAAATCCAAAGGCATCAGCACTGGATAGGATCTAGCCGCTACTATAGCCCACAGCTCTCCAGCATATCCGTTGGGTACGGTGTCGTATCTGGCTACACCATCAGCCACTATACGCACATGCAGATCGTGGCGCCCAGATGAAGATTTGGGATTACAATAGCCATATATATTTAAAGGTAGTTGTATATTTTCTTTGATCTTGAATATATATACTACATCCTTTTCTAAAATTTGATCTATTGACTGTTTGATAGGATTTAAATTAGAAATGATGTCTCTGACCTTTTGATCAAACTTTGGTAAAAAGACTGAATCTATTCTATATCTCTCTATGCTAGCCGATATATCTAATGAAGCTGGATTGATGTTATTCTTGTCGACATTTGTAAATAGACCGATATCTATCAAATCTGTTATTTGCTCGGCTGACAATGCTCCGTATTTCATATTTATATGATAACACAAAAACTAAATGAGCGCGACCTACGGTCGCGCTCATTTAGTTTAACTAGTCTACTATCTCTATACCCATAGATCTAGCTGATCCTGCTACTATTTTCATTGCTTCTTCTATAGTATTAGCTGTAAGGTCTGGCATTTTTTGCTCTGCTACTTCGCGCAACTTTGCACGTGGCAACTTAGCGACTTTGGTAATGGCATTTTTAGCACTTCCCGACTTGATACCTGCAGCCTCTTTTAAAAGAGAGCTAGTGGTGGGAGTCTTGATCACAAAGTCATAAGTTCTATCCTCATAGGCATAAATCTTGACTGATAATCTACCCTTCATCTCACGAGTCGCATCGTTGAATTTCTTTGTAAAGTCACCAATATTGACTCCTGCTTGACCTAGAGCGGGCCCAAGTGGTGGCGCAGGTGCCGCCTTACCGGCTTCGATTTGCACCTTCACGAATTTTGTTACTTTCTTTTCTGCCATAAATTTATATAAGTTAATCTACTATATCATATAATCGATAATATATCAACTACATTTTCTTGATTTGTAAAAAGTCCAACTCCACCGAGGTCTCACGACCAAACATACTCACTAGTACTTTCAATTTACCTTTACTCTTGTCTATTTCATTTACCTTGCCCTCAAAATCTTTAAATGGCCCCTCAGATATACGTACTATCTCACCCACCGATACCGACATATCGTGTTCTGGACTGACAGAAGCAGCCTTGTTGAGAAAGAAATTCACTTCGGCCTCTGATAGTGGTACAGGTGTGGTGCCGGCACCGACAAATCCAGTCACGCGAGGAGTATTCCTCACTACGTACCAGCTATTATCATCTACGATCATTTCTACCAATACATACCCTGGATATACCTTTTCTTCTACCTCTACCCTCTTCCCATTCTTTACTTTGATTTTTTTCTCTATTGGTACTAGCACATTAAAGATTTTATTCTCCATACCTAGTGATTCTATACGTTGTTTTATGTTTTTGAGTACAGCATTTTCATACCCACTATATGTGTGTATAGCATACCATCTCCTATCTCCTGTCTCGATTTGCTTAGCCATATTATTTTCTATTTAAAATAAAGTTTAATAAATCTTTAAAACCAATATCCACCACAAACAAATATGCCCCTATCAAAATAGAAATAACTATCACCACTATGGTAGCATTGATTGTATGTCTGCCACTAGGCCACTTCACATTTTTCAT
>JAYVSD010000034.1:0-3908 GCA_043775745.1 bacterium
TCGCCGTTTTGTTTATGCTTCTAATAGCTGTAACACCTTTTCATTCATAAGCATTTGAGTGACAAAGGCTTTGACATTTTCCTCTTTGGCATCTGGCATAGAAGTCATGACTTTTATTACTTCTACATCGATCTCATCTGCTGTGGGGTACATCTTTTCAGATTTGGCTATCTCGGCTAGTATTACCTGAGATAGAGCACGCTTCTCGGCTATATCTTTGTATTCGATGTGTAGATCCTCTTCGGTTTTACCAGCATGGGTGAGATAGTCGGCCCATTTACCCCCCATGCGAGTGATATCTCCCTCCATCTGACCTACCATACGATCGGTTTCACTGGTTATCATGATGGCGGGCAGTTTCACACTTATAGATTTCAATATTTCTTCGAGTATAGCTGCACGGTTCTTCTCTTTATCACTAGAGGCTTTTTCTAAGTTTAAATTTTCTCTTACTTTGGATTTTAAACTCTCTAGAGTGGGGAAGTGATCACCAAAACTTTGGGCAAAAGCATCGTCTATAGATATATTTTCACCACGGCCCTTGGCTAGTTCGACCAAAACAGTATTTACCTCCTCTTCTGTAGGAGTAGTCACCTCTTCTTTTTTTACTGACTTTGCTATCTTTTTATAATCAGGCAATATAATCTCAGGGTATACAGCTACATGTGCCATATAGATGAAGTCATCAGCTTTGGATAATTTAGTGATATGTATATATGGATCAGCGATCACATGTATTTTGTTTTCTGCTACCGCTTTCACATAGCTTTCATTGATGGCTACATTGGCCATCTCTTCTAGTACGGCCATCTCACCGTACTTGGCTACGACGACATGTTCTGGTGCATTGCCTTTGCGAAAGCCATCCATCTCTACCTTACTTTGTAAAGCTTGGAAGCCCTGATCCCAATATTTCATAAATTCTACATTAGGTACTGTGATATTGATCTCCACTTCCCCGTCATCTCTCTTTTTGATTTCTGTTTTCATATTATTTATTTTTGTTAAAAAGCTTTAGGCTCTCATGTATAGCTTTCCAGGCTTCCTCTTTGCCACCCATCCCATCTATGGTCACTACTTTGTTCTGAAGTGTCTTATAATTTTCATAAAAGTGTTTATATTCTTTTAACAGATGAGGAGTTATATCTTCTATGCTTTTTACAGTATCAAAGCGTGGATCTTGTGTTGGGACACATATAATTTTTGCATCGCTTTCGCCACTATCTGTCATATGCATGATGGCAACAGGTCTCGCCTCTAAAAGTATGCCTGGCATAAGAGCATAGCTAGTCATCATCACTACGTCTAGTGGATCGCCGTCATGCCACAATGTATTAGGTACGAAGCCATAGTCAAAAGGGAAGTCTTGAGAAGTATGTGATACGCGATCTAGTTTGATCATTCCAGTCTCTTTGTCAAATTCGTATTTGTTCTTGCTACCTTTTTGTATTTCTATTATTACATTGATGATCTCACCATCTACTTCTATGGGGTTGATTTTATTTAATATGTTCATTTTTTTATTATTATTCAGATAATGTGGTGGGAGCAGTGGGCACTTCTTCTACCGGAGTTTCTGTATTATAGATATCTATCTTCCAGCCGGTGAGCTTCGCTGCTAGTCTGACATTTTGACCACCTCTACCTATCGCCAGCGACTGCTCAGCCACATCGACTAGTATACGAACACGCTTGTTTTCCTCATCCATAGTGATGGATAGAGTTTGGGCTGGGGCTAGAGATCTCTTTATATTCTCTTCTACGTCATCTGTCCATTCGATGATATCAATCTTCTCCCCATGCAGTTCAGTAGTGATGGCATTCACTCTAGTACCACGCTGCCCCACACATGCTCCGATCGGATCGACACGATCATCATTACTTTTTACTGCTATTTTGGATCTACTGCCTGGCTCACGAGCTACGGCTACTATTTCAACCGTCCCATCTGCTATCTCACTAGATTCGATTTTGAAGAGCTCTATTAGGAATTTGGGGTGGGTGCGAGACAGGCGCAGTGATAGGCCACGATTATCATTTTCCATATTATAAAGATAAGCTCGAATACGACTACCGGGATTATAATGTTCGCCAGTGATTTGCTCCTCTGGAGGCATGATAGCGGTAGCGCGACCTAGGTCTACAAAGACTATACCACGCTCGACACGCTGCACTATACCGGTTACAATTTGATTGGCTCTGTCGCTAAACTCTTCAACCACACTCTCATGTTCAGCCTCACGCAGTGCCTGTACTATAACTTGCTTGGCTGATTGTGCTGCGATACGGCCAAAGTCGTCTTTGGTTTCAAGTGGGAAAGAGATCTCTTCACCTAACTCGACATTACTTTTAAAAAGTTTTGCGGTCTCAATCATAATGTGCTTCTCCTCATTATATTTTGGTAATTGACCTTCTTCGATAATTTCTGCCTCCCTATCTTTTTTAAAGAATGTTTGACCACGGTTGGCTTCATTTTTACTCTCATTTATTTTTTGAGCTTCTGCAGCAGCTTCACTTTCATCAAGTATGCGTACTGCAGAGTCATCGACTACAGTTTTAATTTGTTCAAAATCCATATCGCCGTTATCAAAGTTTAGTTTACACCTTATAACTTGACCTTTTTTACCAAATTCTTTTTGATAAGCTGCAGCTAGAGCTCGCTCTACTGCTGTCTTTACTTTATCAAAGGGTAGTTTACGCTCCTCTGTGAGCTGCTCTAGCCCAGTTTTTAACATTTTGATGTCTATCATATAAATATATTTAATTTTTAATACACCTATGTCAGGTGTGCTCTTTTTATCAGTTAAATGAGCCGACCTTTCGGCCGACTCATTACTGTATTACTTTATACTATAGCATATAGACAAATAAATGCAAGCTCCTTATTTTACTACCATTTTTACTTCATCACCTTCGATCAGACCACTCAGCACTTCGATCAGACCGCTGTCACCTCTTATCCCTATAGTGATTTCTTTTTCTCTATATTTGGAGCTTTGTGTATCTTTGACTGTCGCCATGGTTTTGCCTCCAACGGTCTTGATATATTTATTAGATATTACTAGTGCGCCTTTCTTGGTATTGGTGATGAGCTTGGCATTTGCTGTCATACCAGACTTGACCTTGTCCATATTTGTAGAGCTTGCTTTCATAAAAGAGATAATCGCTTTGTAATTAGCCACTCCATTAACTTCCGTAGCACTCGGGTCTACACGGGATACTGATCCCGGCCAATGCATATCATTACCAAAGGCATCGAGTGTGATATCTGCGGCCTGACCGCTTACTATTTTGGCTGCGTCGATCTCGGAGAGCTTGACCTCTAATTCGAAGCCGCTTTCGGACATTATGGACACAGCAGACTTGGTGGCAGCAGCGAGCTCACCTAGATCTATGTTGACTGCGGTGATGATACCCTCAAAAGGAGCTCGTAAAATATTCTTGGAAAGCTGAGCTTCCGCACTTTGTAACCTGGCTTGAGCTTGAGAGAGTACAGCTTTTTGAGTGTTGATTTTGTTTTTATCACCCCCAGCTTGGGAGAGAGTCAGATCTTTCTTAGCTTTATCTATAGCACTTTTAGCACTATTTATAGAATATATGCGTGCGTTGATCTCATTTGTCGTTTGAGTCATTATTGTCTTGGCTGAGCTTACATAAGCTTTGTATGAATTTAAAGATGTATCATTAATAACACAATTAGACGTCACTGCAGAGCTAATGTTATTAATTAAATTCTTGAGCTCAATTTGATTTTTAGAAATATTAAGGATATTTTCAATATAAGCGCTGTCTAAAGCCTTGAGATCTTTATAGTCTTTGATAGCATTTGTATAATTATTTTCAATTTTGCTAGATAAAGTTTGATCACAATTATTAACGTTGTATTTATAGCTGTCAGCACTTTGAAG
>JAYVSD010000035.1:0-3519 GCA_043775745.1 bacterium
TTAGATAATTGTGTAAATATGCCAAATAGTGATCAATCAGATATAGATCATGATGGTATAGGGGACGCATGTGATACCGAAGAATCTAGATTTGCAGAAAAGTATAAATGGATTATTTGGATAGGTATGGGACTATCAGCTGCCGCCATTATAGGCATGGGGTATATAGTATTTAGAGACTTAAGAAATAGAAAAATATAAAGATAGAAGTACTTACTTGTGTAAGTTATTTCTGATGTATGTCCTTAAACTTAATCATCTCGAGTAATCTATTCTCTTTCTCTTCGTCAAACCCGCAGGTGCTTTTAAAAGTTTTTGGATTTTCATATGTACCAAATATTATATCCCACCAAACTATGTCACCGTAGTTATTTTTATGCTTATTATATTCATGATGTATACGATGCATTTCAGGTCTCTGAAAAAAGTATCCAACCCATTGAGGTGTTTTTATGTTTGTATGATAAAAAAATTCACCTAAAGCTGTACACAGCGTATATATAGCCGCAGATTCTAAACTTAAACCAAGTATACTAAACACAAGAATAGCTCCAACTATTGAATTTGTAATCATCTCAAGCGGATGCTTATAGAAAGAAGTAGAAACTTCTAGTCTTTGTGGGCTATGATGTATTTGATGAAAATGTAGCCAGAGAAAATTGTTTGTATGCCTCACTTTGTGCCACCAATAAAAAATAAAAGTTGCAATAAAATAAGCAAAAAAGCCCCCTATGTAAGGATTTACTTTTTCTGATAAGTTAAAAATGGAGATACCATTCAGCCATTTTTCCCAACTAACCTCAGCCATTAAGACTATTAAAAGCTGGATTATGTTTATAATAACAACTCTTGAATACCAAGTTTTTACTATTGGCAATTTCCAGCCAGGTATAATTCTTTCTAGTATAAAGCAGAATAAGAAACTTATAGCAATTACTTTTAACATATTTGTATAGATATTTAGTATCGTGCTGACGCAATATGGTGTCCCTGCTAGGAATCGGACCTAGATCTAGAGCTTAGAAGGCTCTCGTTCTATCCATTGAACTACAGGGACAAATACGTACAAGGTCGCCTTGCTACCTTGTTGGATTGTGTTATAATAACATATATTAGGAGATAAATAAAGACACGATATAAATATATGAAATTAGCAGAAGTATATATACCAAGTGAAAATGTCATAGAACCAAATATAGAAAATTTGAGCCACATGCTTGGGGATAGTATTAAAAATATGCTTGAGATGGCAAAGGAAATGCCGTTGCCTTTTGCAGAAATGGAGAGAATTTCTAGTGTAGACGAAGCTACAAAAAAATTGTTTGTAGAAGTAAGTAGACAATGTATGGAATATTTGGTCTCGACTGCGGAGTATATAAGAATAATAAATGATGACGGTATTGGCAGCGAAGAGTATGCAAATGCAGATATGACAAAAGGTAGATGTCATGATGTGGCCATAGACACCATCAATCGATGGTCAAGATCTCTTGTCGACGCAGGACAAGATGTAGAGTTCTTGAGACAAATAACTTTCAGGCCTAGCAAAGATGCTCCATTTAATCGTGCAGCTTATGCTAAATTCGCAATCGCATTAGCTATATCTACAATATTGAAACAGGTGGATAGAAGTTATTTTTAACACCTATAAAAAGATAGCAATACATGTTCAGCTTTATAAAAAATAATTTTTTTTACTTGTTTTCAATCATTGGTATTATGTATTTTGTTTATCACGTATGGGGTATCACGCCTTGTGACCAACCTTTAACTTTTAAAATCAATAGCATAGATAAGAGATTTGGACTAGCCAAATCAGACGCGATACGAGATGTCAAAGATGCAGCGGAGATTTGGAATACTGGCACTCACAAAAAGCTTTTGGCTTATGAAGATAATCCAGTGGTGGCGGCCGAGGTGAGTATAGACTTTGTCTATGATGAAAGGCAAAAGACCACTATACAAAATAATATTTTGAATGAAGAGATAAGCTCTAAATCTAAAAGCTTAAAAAATGATCAAAGCGTGATCAGCACTAGCCTGGGAGAACTCAATAGTATAAAAAGTGCATATGAGGTGCATCTATCAGTTTATCAAGCAGAGCTAGATGCCTATAATCAAAAGGTGGCAGCTGTGAATGCAAGAGGTGGAGCTCGACCCGACGAATATGAAGGGTTGAATAATGAAAAGTATGCTTTAAATCAAAAAAGAAATGATATGTTGGTAGAAGAAAATAATTTGAATGCATATATGAAAGTGTATAATGCAGATGTAAAAAACTATAACAACAAAGTTGTAGAGGTAAATAGTATAGTCAAAGAAGTGAATGGTAACAATTTAGGACAATTTGAAGAGGGATTTTATCAAAATGGCCATATCACATTTTATGAATATACAGATATAAGCACTCTGAAACGCTTAGCTGCACATGAGCTCGGGCACGCACTAGGCTTTGATCATGTAAAAGACAAGAGTGCCATTATGTACTATATAAATCGAGGCAAAAGTCTGAAACTCACCCAAGGTGATATCGATGAGTATAAGAGAGTTTGCAAAATAAAGTAGTGTGGTATAATAGTAGAAGAGGATGATTAAATTAAATATTAAAATAATAAAAATATGAATAATGACAATAAAAAAATAATCGCAATTAGTATCGGAGTATTAATTGTGATGGCTGTTTTGTTTTATACTCTTAACAGAGATAACAGTATTGATACAGTAATAGGTGATGCAATCACTACGGGTGATGAGAATTCAAAGATGGCCGCTACTACGACTGTGACAGCGAAATATATTTCTGGATATCCTGCGTCTTGGCCAAGTGATGTGGCCAAATATCCAAATGGTGTAGTGGTAAGTGCTGCGCCTGATAATTTAAAATCTAAACCCAAAGAAGCGGTTGTAATTATAAACACAGTGGACGCTGTCCAAAGTGTCGTGAACTTTTATCTAAACAACTTAAAGGTAAATGGATGGAAAATAACTCAAAGTGGAGCAGGCTTAGCAAATCAAATCACTTTTAGAGCCTCAAAAGGCACCAGAAGCTTTGGTGGATATGCAGAAAAAATGCAAGATGGTAAAACAAAGTTAACTATGGGATTGAATGAGGGCTTTTAAAGCACTGGCGAGCTGAGATAGAGTAGATTGAGCTTGTGTTATTTTCGGTGGGCGATAGAGGGTTCGAACCTCTGACCTTCGCTGTGTAAAAGCGCTGCTCTACCAACTGAGCTAATCACCCGTATGCTTTGATTTCTAACTATATTGGTATAAGTTATCTATATATGTTATATTAACATAATATATGGATAAATTCAAGAGCATACGTACTTTATACGAAGATGATAGCTGTCTAGTGATAGACAAGCCGGCTAGCATGATGTCTCATCCTGATCTACATGAGGCAGGTGAGACCGTGTCTGATTGGATGAGTCTCACATATCCAGAGAGTAGAGAGATAGATGAGGCCAGGCCTGGTATAGTTCACAGACTAGATCGAGACACCAGTGGATGTATGCT
>JAYVSD010000036.1:0-2792 GCA_043775745.1 bacterium
TTCACCAGAGACCTACCTCATGTAAACGTAGGCACTTTCGGTCACGTAGACCATGGCAAGACCACCCTTACATCAGGTATTTTAAATGTATTAAACATGATGGACCCTACTATCAAAAAGAAGGGTATCGATGAAATCGACAAAGCTCCTGAGGAAAAAGCTCGTGGTATTACTATTTCACTTTCTCACTCAGAGTACAAAACTAAAACTCGTCACTACGCCCACATCGATGCTCCAGGACATGCTGACTATATCAAGAATATGATCACAGGTGCAGCTCAAATGGACGGCGCTATACTAGTGGTAGCTGCGACTGATGGTCCTATGCCACAGACTCGTGAGCATATACTACTAGCCAAGCAGGTAGGTGTACCTCAAATGGTGGTATTCCTTAATAAGTGTGATATGGTCGACGACGAAGACATGATCATGCTAGTCGAGGAAGAAATCAGAGAGCTTTTAACAAAGTACGGATTTGATGGAGTTAATACTCCAATTATAAAAGGTTCTGGATTGAAAGCTTCTGAAGCTACATCTCTCGATGACAAATGGGCTCAGAAAATTGTCGAGCTTATGAATGCTCTAGATACTTATATACCTTTGCCTGTGCGCGATACCGCCAAGCCTTTCCTCATGCCTGTAGAAGATATATTCACTATCGAAGGACGTGGTACTGTGGTCACGGGACGTATAGAGCGCGGTATGATCAAGGTCAATGAAGAAGTTGAGATCGTAGGTCTCAAAGATACAGCCAAGACTGTAGTGACAGGTATAGAAATGTTTAACAAGTCTCTATCAGAGGGTATGGCAGGAGATAACGCCGGTATATTGGTAAGAGGTATAAAGAAAGAGGATATCTTGCGCGGTCAAGTATTAGCCAAGCCAGGGAGTGTCAAACCTCACACAGACTTTGAGTGTGAAGTATATATATTAAAGAAAGAAGAAGGAGGACGTCATACACCATTCTTTACTGGGTACAAACCTCAATTCTATGTGCGTACTACCGATGTGACAGGAGATTGTGCTCTACCTGCCGGCACCGAGATGGTCATGCCTGGAGATACAGTAAAGCTGACAGTCAAACTAGTGGCGCCTATAGCTCTAGAAGAGCAACAGAGATTTGCTATTCGTGAGGGTGGTAAAACTGTAGGTGCTGGTGTCGTAATCAAGATTATTGCTTAATTAAACCTCTATGGCGACCAAAACTACCAACGCCAATAAGAATACTAGCAAGCTACGCATCAGAGTGCAGAGCTATGAGAGTAAATTGCTTGACTCTTCGGTAAAGCAGATTGTCGATACAGCGAAGAAATTTAATGCTGTGGTACAGGGACCTATCCCTTTACCCACAGAAATTAAAAAGTATACAGTATTACGATCTACGTTTATCTATAAAAACGCAAGAGAGCAATTCGAAATGAGGATACATAAGCGTCTAATAGACATTATTAATCCTGATTCTAAACTTATTGAGTCACTAACCAATCTATCACTACCTAGCGGTGTCGAGATAGATGTTAAAATGTCATAAACAAAGATATGAAATTCACATTAGCAGAAAAAGTAAATATGACTCAGCTCTTTGATGAAAATGGTAAGGTAATACCTGCTACCATTTTGAAAGCAAAGGGTGTGACTGTCACCGGATTACGCACTAAAGAGAGAGATGGCTACGAGGCGATACAAGTCCAGTCAAATTTGTCTAATGTGATCAAAGAATTCCGTACTCATACTGGAGATCTACAAATAGGTGCTGTGATAGCTGCAGATATATTTTCTATCGGCGATATAGTAAAGGTCACAGGCACCACCAAAGGTAAAGGCTTTCAGGGTGTAGTAAAAAGACATGGATTTAAAGGAGGGTGGGGTCAACACGGCCAGAAACATTCACATCGTGAGGCTGGATCTATCGGAGCCACAGGCCCACAGAAAGTTCTTAAAGGTAAACGCATGGCCGGGCGTATGGGTTCTGATAGTATGTCATTTAAAAGTGTACAAATACTAGATGTGGATACAGAAAATGGTTTGATATTAGTAAAGGGTCAAGTACCAGGGTCTAGAGGTAGCTTAATAGAACTAAGAGGATAATATGAAAGTCAAAGTATATACACAATTAGGGAAAGAAAGCGGATCTGTAGATTTACCAGACTCAGTGTTTGGCTATGAATGGAACGCCGATCTAGTACATCAAGTATTGTTGTCTCAAGCAGCCAATGCTCGTGCCGGTACCGCGCATACCAAAGGTCGTTCGGAAGTATCTGGTGGTGGTAAAAAGCCTTGGGCTCAGAAAGGTTCTGGACGTGCTCGTCATGGATCTTCACGCTCTCCTATATGGAGACATGGTGGAGTGACTCATGGACCTAGAAATGAAAAGAGTTATAAACAGATTATACCTAGAGTTATGAAAAACAGAGCTCTGTATGCTTTGCTTTCTCAAAAGCTACGCGACGGTAAGATACTATTTGTGGATAATTTGGACGCAAATACAGGTAAGACTAAAGATGCTGATATGATAATCAAAAATCTTATGAACATAGAAGGATTCAAAACTTTGAATCACAAAAAAGCCAATAATGTATTTATCTCCACAGAGAAAAATGAAAGAAAGAACACTTTAGCTTTCCGCAATTTAGCTTATGCAAATATAGCTAAAATGGATCAGTTAAATCCTCTCACCATCGCAAATACTCGTTATCTTATTATTAGTAATCCAGAGGCGGTAGGGACTTATCTTGCCGGTAAGAAATAAATATATGAAAAAACTTATACTTAAACCTTATATCACAGAGAAA
>JAYVSD010000037.1:0-5202 GCA_043775745.1 bacterium
AATATGAGAAAAATATATCTAAACTAAAAAGAGATATTCTGAGCAGATCACTCTATGGATCAGATATTGATATCACAGCTATAGAGATCTCCCGTTTACGTGCATGGCTTTCTCTTGTGGTAGACATGGAGGATGGTGAGCAAGTTGCACCCTTACCAAATCTAGAATTTCATTTTGTGTGTGCAAATACACTCATTTCACTAGATTCAAATCAGGGTCTTTCAGATATGGTAGACAGAACAAAGTTGTCTGAAATACGAGAGAAGTACTACAATACTAACTCTAAAATACAAAAAGCTAAATTTAAAAAAGATTATGAGAAAGCTCTAAATTCATCTAATTTAAGCTTACTCAGTAATGTAGACAATCAACTAAAAACTTACAGTCCATTTGATCATGAATCTCGCGCCAGCTTCTTTGATCCAGACTTGATGTTTGGAATTGATAAGTTTGATGTGGTGATTGGCAATCCGCCGTATGTTGGGGAAAAAGGACACAAAGAAATATTCCAACCAATAGCAAAGTCTCCTCTTGGTGTAAAATTTTATCAAGGTAAGATGGATTTATTTTATTTCTTTTTCCACATTGCTCTCGATCTACTAAAGTCTGGTGGAGTTATGAGTTATATAACTACTAATTATTACGTGACAGCAACTGGTGCAAAAAAATTACGTGAAGACATAGAAAATAGATCTGACATATTATCTTTTATAAATTTTGGAGAACTTAAAATCTTTGAGTCAGCTCTTGGCCAGCATAATTTGATAACTATTTTGCAGAAAGACCATCATAATAAAAAAGCTTTTACCGCAAATGTAAAGGGCAAAGGCTTTGCTACCGCAGAGCAACTCTCAAATATAGTCACTCGACTCGATCCGAGTACAGAATATGCTGACATAGAGCAGAAAGATCTGTTCAAGGGTGGAAATATCGTCTCAAAGTCTTCGGAGTTAGAAAATATTTTAGATAAAATAAAAAATAACTCCAATTTATTAAGTAGTATATGCAAAGTGAATCAAGGTATAGTGACAGGTGCTGATAAAGTTTCAGCTGCACATCTTAAAAAATATAACTGGGATAGCAAAAAAGGAGATGGAATATTTGTGCTAAGTGATCAAGAGTCAAGGAAAATAAAAGATAAGAATGTCTTAAAAAATTGGTATAAAAATAGTGATGCAAATAAATGGATCACAGAAAATGAGACACAAGAAAAAATAATATACGGTGAAGATAGTGGTAGTTCAGTTACGGAACATCTTGAAAAGTTTAGAGAGAATTTAGAAAAAAGAAGAGAAGTTCATAAAGGCGTAAGAAGTTGGTATGATCTTTGGCGGGCTAGAGAACAGTCAATATTTGAAGGGGAGAAAATAGTTGCACCGCAAAGATCAAAGAGAAATACTTTTGGATATAATAATATACCTTGGTATGCTGCTTCTGATGTATTTTTTATAACACAACCTAAAGACGAATATACGCTCAAATTTTTATTAGGAGTTTTGAATTCTAATCTAGTTTATATTTGGCTTTACAATAGAGGAAAAAGAAAAGGAGAAATGTTAGAAACTATTGCTGAGCCACTATCTAAAATACCTATACCTAAAATTAACCCGCAAAATAAACATATCGCAGATGAGATAGAGAAAATTACAAATGGAATAGTTAAAATAAAGTCTGAGAATAAAGATACGGATACTAAAGATTTAGAAAAAGAAATTGATGTTCTAGTATATGAACTTTATGAATTAACTGACGGGGAGATAAAAATAGTTGAAGAAAAGTCTAAATAAAAATAGCTAAACAATAATTATTTTGTTAGCTATTTTTTATTCGTGATATTGATAACTTTTGACGGATGTCGTGTTGTCACGAGATGGTGCCCCCAGCAGGATTCGAACCTGCGACCATCTGCTTAAAAGGCAGTTGCTCTACCGACTGAGCTATAGGGGCGTACTTGAGTGTGAGTCTCATGATAACAAATTTTAGAGCTTTTGTCCAATTATACTTGGCAATATTTACAAAAGTGTGTACCGCGACCAGCGAGTGTGATACGCAGGATCGTGCCGCTACACTGTACGCACCTTTCGCCTCTTCTCTGATACACCATATGTGAAAGTTGGAAGCCACCTTTCTCACCGTCTATATTTCTATAGTCACTCATACTATCTCCACCCAGCTCTATACCCGCCACTAGCACGGTGCGCATCGCACTATGTATATTCTCGATCTCGTGATCGAGCAGGGTATATAGCTCACGAGTCGGTAGGACATGAGCACGATGCAGCAGCTCGTCACTGTATATATTGCCGATACCAGTTACAAATTTTTGATCTAGTAGCAGCTCCTTGACAGTAGTTTTCCTTTTTTTAGTAAAAGCTTTTATTCTAAAAGAAAAGTCGCCATTATTTATACTGAGAGCGTCTGGACCATATTTATTGGCTTTGATAAAATTATCAACCTTGTCGCTTTTGATAATTTCTATGGTGCCAAATTTCCTCACATCCACAAAGATCAAACTTTTTTCTTTGTCATCTTTTATCTTTTTAAAATTAAAAATAAATCTCACATATTTATAATTATCTATTTTATTAGTATCACAAAAGATGAGATTTCCGGTCATCTTCATATGTATCACCAAGCTGTATCCATTTTGGAGATGTATAACTACATTTTTGGCTATTCTCTCAGCGCTAATTATCTTTTGATTCAAAACATTGGGTAAAAGTTGTTCATTAAAGTATCTTTCATCTTTGTGGGTATCACGAGCGATCGCAGCAGTGGAGAAGTATAGATTCTCGATCGACAATATTGTGTGACCTACAACTTTATTTTGTATACCGTTTACAGTAGTTGTGACTTCGGGTAACTCAGGCATATACTTCTCACTGTTTGATAGCTTTAGTGATCAATTCTATTTCCTCTCTTACTACTGTCGCATCATCCCAGATCTCTTTCCCTCCTTTTGCTCTCATGATGTATGGGTCAGTACCTTTACCCGTTAACAGAATATACATATCTTTATCTTGTGAGACACACGCATTTGTTTGTAAGCTAATCGAAATAGCCTTATTTATAGCCTCTCTACGAGATTCTATTATTTGTCCATTTGGTGCTCCCACTCTCACGTCTTCCATTATTTGTCGAGGATCTTCATCATAGGGATCTTCATCTGTTACTATTACGTGTGTAGCATATTCAGCGGCGAGCGCACCCATGATGCGTCTCCTATCTTTATCCCTACCTCCACCAGTACCACCGAGCACCGCTACCACTATGTTACCTTTGTTTTTATAAGTTTTATAAAGTTTCTCTAGACTATCAGCTGTGTGAGCATAGTCTATTACCGCAAAAGTTTTATTATTTACTTTTATCTCTTCGCATCTACCTGGTACCAGTTTCACCCCCTCTATACCTTTAATAATTTTTTCATCGGGTATATGTAGAGATTTACCAAAGGTAATAGCCGCAAGAGCATTCATTTTATTAAACTCACCCGGTAAATGCATCTGTACATTTTTATAATCTTTATCCCAACTATTATATTTATATCCAATTCGCTCATGTACATTATAAATCAAAAATTTATGACCGTACTCGTCATCCAGATTTGCTATTATTCTCTTATAGCCTTTCTTGGATTTTTCTACGGCTTTGGCTAGTGAAAGTTTAGCTTTGAGATAATTTTCAAATGAGCCGTGGCTTTCTATATGTTCAGGGGTGAGATTGGTAAATATTAAAGTATCTATAGATAGACCTCGGTGACGATAAAAGCGTGCGCCCTCGCTAGTCATCTCGATAATAGCAAATTCACAATTCGCCTTTTCTGCATCTTTTACAAATCTCTGTACAAAAAATCTACCAGGCATAGTCATTTTATATTTATTTGGTTTATTTTCATCTCCGATTTTGAATCTGATGGTTGATAGTATCGCAGTTTTATATCCTGCTGATTCTAACACTGCATTTACATACTCTGTAGTGGTGCTTTTACCTTTGGTGCCGGTAATCGCTACTATATGTATGTGGCGCCCTGGGAATACGTGTATGACGGTACCCCATATAGCCAGAGCTAAATGATAATAAGGCTGCAGAGCTTTGTATAACTTGCGTGGTATTATTTTCTCTATTTTTCTTAAAAGTTTGTCTATTTGCATTTTATAAATATCTGAAAGCCTCTTTTAATAATACGTTAAGATCGGTGCTTTGGTCAAGTAAATCAGGGTGTATATTCTTGATAGCTGCATCTATCTCTTTGCCTGTGTATCCTAGAGAGGTCAGCGCTAGACGTAATTCATTTTGACCATTGCTAATCTGAGTAGAATTTATATGGTCAACTTTGTCTCCTAGCTCCAGTATCATTTTTTCTAAAGTTTTCTTGCCTAAACCAGGTGCCTTATTGAGAAGTTCTGGACTTTTTTGTTTAATCGCAGCTACTATATTGTTTATATTGTTTGAGGAGAGTAGAGCTAGAGCACTTTTTGGCCCTAGACCAGAGACAGAGATAAGTAACTCAAACATTTCCAAATCAGCTTTATTTATAAAGCCAAAAAGGGATTCTATATCCTCTCTGATATGATGATAAGTGTATAACTTTAGAGCGCTATCAACTGTCGCTTGCATACAAGTGTCCACGGTAGAGTAGACTTTGTACCCCAGACCAGAGGCTGTTAATATTATCGTATAATTGACGTCACTTTCTAGGACTTTGCCCTCAATGTATCTTATCATTGATATATTATATCAGATGTGTTAATATATAGCGATATGGCAATTACAAAATCAGCTAAAAAAGCATTGAGAGTTAGCGACACCAAGCGTGTCTTTAATGATCGCATAAGGAAAGCTTTAAAAGCTAATGTCAAAACTGCTCGCGCCAGTATAGTGTCCAAAGGCACAAATACAGCCGAGAGTGTCAGACTAGCTTTCAAAGCCCTAGATAAAGCCGCACAGCGTGGCACTATCAAGGCCGGCAATGCGGACAGGAAAAAGTCTCGCCTCGCAAAGCTTTTAGCAAAAAACAAATAGTAACAAAAAGCATCTGTGTGTAATCGTACGCAGATGCCACATGCTTTCGTAGTTCAATGGATAGAATATGGGTTTGCGGTACCCACGATCCAGGTCCGATTCCTGGCGAGAGCACTAGTGAAGTGTAGCTGAACGAGTAGCTCTAGCCCCGCCCCTGCGGCGCGAGAGCACAAAAATGTG
>JAYVSD010000038.1:0-2630 GCA_043775745.1 bacterium
AATACCAAAGCCGTCGGTGATATGGTGGCGGAAATCAAAACCATCAGCTCTCGACTAGTATAGATAGATAAAAAAGTTGATAAACTTGATAGCAGAATCGATAACCTTGAAACTAAACTAGACGGGAAAATTGACAAGCTAGAAATTAAATTAGAGTACTAACCGCACTGATCGGAGTAGTAACCTATATATTACCGATCGTCGCTGAGTACCTCCAAAATTACCCAGCCATTAAACTCAGACAATTACAGCCGCCGTGATAGGTGCTTTTTAGTGGTAAGATGCACCTAACTACGGGGGTTTAACATTGGCGGATAGAGCAAAAAATAGAACTAAATGGCGGTTACAATTCCCACTCATGCCCCAGGTCGTGAACTTAGGTGTTGGGCTACTGGTGGGAATAGTAATTCGATCGCCTATCTACTTCCATCGCCCGCCGCCAGTCGCCACCCGTGATGAAATGTCCGATTTTTTGCATATGTTCGATGATTAGTTGATCATTTGCCTAGATTTTCCCAAAACCATCGATAGTATTCAAAAGTGTAAGCATATTCCCCAGGCTCTACTTGACTCATTAGTGGCTCTCCTGTTACACCAAAAATTAGATGTTTCCATTGCATAAATGATTTACAGATCATAGTATTAGTCTCGATATTTACCAGTATGTACCCAATGCAATGGCTTATTCACACTCGATTCTAAGCCATAACTTAGGGATGGATGCCGCCGATACGCAGTGACGATCGCCTGTACCGCATCCCTAACATCCGAATACGCACCGATCACCTTAAATGGTGGTGACGACGGTGACGGCTTTTTAGAATAAACAGTGTAGAAGTGAGGTGAATCGATCCGATTAGACATATTACTTACCTAGAACTGTTGATAATGGCGACTTACCATAGTTAACCACTGATGGATCTTGCTCTTTACAGATCGGTAGAGACTCGATGATTGTAGGAGCAGTAGAATCAGCACTACTCACACTACCTATAGCCTGACCATAATTTTGACTAGCCGGATCGTGGTGCATCGCGTCCATATACCAATCAGGTACAGGATTATCAATAAAATAACTTTGGTTATAGCTGTCTATCAAAGACTCTCCACTGTTTGCTTCACCAGTAACATTAGCTAACCCGTGGTCACCAGTGGGAATTAGTCTAATTAGTTCCTCAACTGGTAATGATAAATCGATATTACTAGTAGCCCACAATGTAGCTAAATCAGGGAAATTACAGTTAATATCACTAGCATAGTCAACATACTGATTTAGGCATCTAATTAGGGATTTTCCATCAAGATATTTACGCCAATCTAGCGTTAGATATCCTGATATAACCATTTGAGATCCATAAGGGGTATCCGTAATTTGATAGTCACAACTAGCCCAATAATCATGTCTAATTGAATTGATAAACTTTTCGCTACCACGGATCAGGGGTGCAAGCTTAATAATTTGGCTACCCAAAACAGCACAGTAGGCTAGAACTTTCTCAGTCGTATCTATCCAGCTAGGAATATCATCAACTCTCCAGCCATACCCCTCAATACCAGCCTCCATCACCATTGATGGATCAAAGGGTGAATAACTCCATACCCTCTCTAAAATCGACTGTTTGTCTTGCAACGGGTGAGGATTAACGATCGGCAACAAAGCAGAGAAGACAAATTTTCCATGTCCCTTATCATCTTGGATTACCTGCCAACTAATATAATCCTTGGACTCTGCCCTAATAGCTGCATTATCTGATATGTAATTATTCCTACTATCTAAATTACTAGCATTGATTGACATGATTGACCACATCAAAACTTGATCGAGCCTAGATAATTGTCCTAATTCTGTCTGATTAATAATTGTCATAGATGTATTTTTAATAGTGTTTTAGTTCCGTGCTTACCACCCTCAAGATATTCGGCTTTAAATGGTTCGATTTTTATCCCGTCCATTCTAGGTTTTTTAGGTCTAGTGTTAGTAGTAATATTTTCTAATATCGATCCATCTTTCCTTTTATCCTCTTTGGTATAGGTAGCCATCTTACTAATCACAGCGATAGCCTCTTCCTGTGTAGCTGCATTAATCATCAAATATGTCTGATCTTTTAATGTGTACTTAGCTGAGTACCGACCGACTGTATAAGAGGGTAAATGTGGGCTAGAATCGCCATTGTAATGAGGTATGTGTAATTCTGGATTGCCAGCATATACCCCATAGCTAAATTTCTTTCTACTTCCTATCGGTCGATACTGGATTGCCAATTGTGGCTTAAATGATTCCCCTTTCTGTGCCCACCACATAGGGCTAGTAGATTGTACCCATAACCGCCCATCCACCAAATAGAACAGGCAGAATTTAATTAAAATCTCCCAGACTGAATCTTCTGGATAAAGTCTGAGATATTTACTATATATTGGCTCAATGGACTCCTGATCACTATCTAAATGCTGTTTGTAAGCATCGATAACTTGAGGGTTATGTAATTTCATACCGACTTGAATCAGCATTTTGTAATTACTAGATTTCTTTTGAGGATTAAGTATAGACATTATGTCTTACCTCCTAATATAGATAGATCTGGTATTTCACTATCACTATGTTTATCGGTCGCTTTATGTTCACCTTCTTT
>JAYVSD010000039.1:0-3792 GCA_043775745.1 bacterium
TTTGTGATTTTATCTATTCTCTTTTTGAGGGTTTTAGTTTTCTTTAGACTATATATCGCCATCACACCACTTACTAGACCTAGATCGTCGAGCGCAAATATGTCTGGTCTGGCGAGCTTGAACATCAGCATCATCTCCACAGTCCAGCGCCCCACACCTTTGATTTGTGTGAGCTTTGTGACCAAAGTCTCATCGTCTAACCTCATAAGTTCTGTATCCTTTAAATTATTTTCTTTATAAAAAAATGCTACATTCTTTATATAGCCCGCCTTTTGTGTAGAGAGGCCTAGACTTTTAAAAGTCTCTTCTGTGGTGCTTATTACCGTCTCTGCATCTGGGTACTTATTATTAAAATAAAATAAGAATTTTGCTCTTATACTCCTAGCCGCTGCAGTCGAAATCTGTTGGCCGATGATGGCGCTCATGAGCGCGCCATATATATCTGTATCTGATGTCATCGTCTCCATCTCACCCACCACATCTATCACTCGTGCTAGCTTTGGGTCCATAGACTTTAGATATGTTATCTCATTTTGATAATTCATCCATATATGATATCATGGTAATGTTTTTTGTTCTATTTTATAACTTTACACCTCCCACTTCTTGGCGATTTCAGCTTCGACTTCGGCACGGTCACGACCATAGGCTTGATATGACATCTGTTTTAGAGATTCTATTTGACTAGGGTTACCTTTGGGTGGTGGTAAGGTAAGCATGTTGAAAGGCTTCTGTGGTATATTATTAGAAAGGAGTTTGATATAGCAATTAAAATTATCAATTTTCATTATGTCTGGGGCTTTAAATACTGGGTCCATTTCTTTTTCGAGGAATTGTGCATCATCCGGACCGACTCGAAATATTGCTTTGGTACCCACATTACCAAATACAGCACCTTTTATATCCTCTGGTATTTGTGATATATATTGATGTGCTAAATTAAGTGAGAGTCTATACTTTCTGGCTTCTGATAAAATAGAAGATATAGAGTCGGTGGTCACATTTTGAAACTCATCGATATAAAGGAAAAAGTCCGGGCGAGTAGCCGAGTCCTGCCTCGCGAGCGCCGCCATTTGGAATTTACCCACAAGTATGAGCCCGATGAGATGCGAATTCATTTCACCCAATCTACCCTTACTTAGATTCACTAGGAATATTTTCTTCTCATCCATGATCTTTCTGAGATCAAAAGAAGATTTCTCTTGGGCTATGACTGGTCTCATAATATCATTAGAGAGGAACACGTCAAATTTGTTGGCTATATACGGCACCCAATTTTGAAGTCCTGTCTCACCAGTGGTCTTCTCGGCATTAGCCCAAAATTGTTTGATTAGCGGATTAGTCGTTTTGGATAATTTGTAATCCCTATAATCTTTGTCCGAAAGTACACGCAATAGATCTAGCACAGTGTTGCCACTTTCTGGATGCTCCATCACTAGTAGCGCCGTATTACGAAAATAGGATTCAAATCCAGGGCCGCCAGAGGACTTCATGTCGAAAAGCCTGTTAAATATCGATAGCATCTCGTTGACTACAAAAGTCTTTTGTTCTGGCCTCTCTCTATCATACTCTAACATGTTTAGACCCATCGGCCTATCTGTATACGAAGGGTCAAAATATACTACATCTTTATGTCTCTCTGGTGGCACATTGGCAAGTATATCTAATATATCACTGCCGTGTGGGTCGATAAAGCAACAGCCTTCACCATTTTTGATATCTTGTACTATCATATTTTTGAGTATAGTGGTCTTACCTGTACCCGTCTGTCCTATTACATACATATGTCTCATGCGATCTTCATTACTCATATATATATCGGTCTCTAGATGTCTATATTTGTTTTTACCTATCAGTATACCCTCTTTTTTTAAATCCATGGGGGCAGGAGATGATGCCATCTTGGCGACTTTCAACTGGGCAAAATTCTCGAGATCACTAGGGTAGTGATATATAGTTGCTAGTTCTTTGGTGTTGAGAGGATAGCTCTCATCATCATTCCATAATCTATAGGTAAATTCATGATAGACTGCATTACCTTTGTTGATCTCAGTACGAGCAAAATTAATACTGTTACCATTGGCCTCAGTATACTGTTGCCATGTACTTTCTAGATCTTGTATTATAAATTTAGCTCGCTCTAGATTCTCAGCACTCGCAATGAGTCTGATATTGGTATCGACTATAGTACTACCTATTTTCTTGGTAATACCTTTTATGGCTTCGTCATCTGCAAAGGTTTTCCTTTCCATCTCCTTACCTTCATGCTTGGGCGGAGTAAAGGCTTGCTTGGTATAGTACCACATGGCACCCAAGGTCGTACTTTTTTGATCTATGTCTTTATAGCTCTGACCTTTTTGCATATCATTAACCATATTTGCAAATTCTTTTAAGAATCGATCCCCAGCTGGTTTGACTAGTATTTGAAATGCAGCACCCTCACCTTCTTTTTTAATTTTGGTAAAGCTATTCATGATGAGCGCGATCGGGTCACCTTCGAGCTCTTCATAAGTACGTATCGGTAGAGCAGCCAGCTTGTATGGCTTGGCGACACTAGAGATTTGATAGCCACCATCATGGAACACATTATAATCCTCTGGACACTCTTCGACGCGAGCATCAGGAAAGTAACCCAGTACGATTTTTTCAAAAGTGTCAGTCATCGAATTGGGTACAGCAGTATAAAATATCACATCATTAGAATTGTTTGCTATAGCTATCTCCATACTATAATAGTTGTTCTCTTCGAGTCTCACGTCAGATGATATCGCTTGCATAGAAGCATAAAATTGCTCCATGAGATTGATAAATCCTCTCACTCCACCTTTACCATCTTCACTTTTATTATCAGGTAACACTACCTGATAGAGTCGCATATGCAGCGACCTCCACTCACGCTTGGACATATCACGCAGCTCATCCTCGTGACCAGATAGTAGATATTGGACTAGGAATCGGTGAAAGTCATCTTCGAGTTGAGGCTGCCTGAGCTTGGCTGCCGCATCCAAAGTTTTGCCTATACCATGATCTAGCATCATCCGCCCCAGCTCTAGCACCTTCACATTGTGTTCGTCTATCATACCGATAGCATGCATCACTGCTTTTATATAATAATCATGCTCATTGATGTTTATAATTTCAGAGTTTTTTGGTATTTCTACATTTTGAATATGTGATTGCGCTATCGCTTCTTCTTTGTACTCTTGTACTGCACTCATGGCGTGATCCGCTGTGTCTAGCTTCAGTCTATCATTCATCACTGTCTCACGCTCTTTGCTAGCGATACGCTCGCGCAGCATCGCTATCTCCTCTTGTGGAGACATAGCGACACTTGCTATGCTCGCCATATCCACACTAGCTACATCTTCCTTTTTTAAAAGACTTTCCACATTGTCTATGTTAGCATAATCATTATTCATATATACATTTTAACACAAAAACACATTTACTTATTCATATCTCTCCACACTTGATACATAGCAATAGATCTCCATGGTACTAAACTTAAAAATGGAATCAAACCTACGAGCGAGCTAGTTACTAGACGACGCACACTGCTCTTCATTACTTTTTGCTTTAGTTTAGCATCTTTGATAGAGGCAAGCCCTGCCAATATAAACACCCAAAATACAAAACATATATCCAAGAATATTTCTAACACTTCTCCCGCTGCCAAAGTTATGACCAAGGCAGAAAGTATACCAGCCAATACCTCACATACGACCATAAAAGCAAGAGGAAATACTGGAAATGCACTACTGTGTTTATATGGAGTCATAAATATGATTATAT
>JAYVSD010000040.1:0-3351 GCA_043775745.1 bacterium
AGGCCTCTCGTATCATAACCGAAAGCGTCAGTAAAGACGCCAAAATTATACATGGCATCTACCATGATGACACCCTTAAAAAAGATGAAGTCAAAGTAACAGTCATTGCTACCGGTTTCCCTAATTCTAGTGGTGTCAGAAGATCTGAAAATGCTAGGACTGAAAGCATAAATACCCACATGACCCCCATAGTAGAAAACAATACTCGCAGCAATACACAGAGCCTTGCTAGTAACTTACGTGACTTTATCAAAACCGACAAAGATGCAGATCGCATCGATCATAAAGTTGAAGTGGGTGAATTTGTAGAAGAGAAAAAACCTAAATTTGTTTTCAACAACGAAGAGGAAGAGGAGGATTGGGGTGCTCTACCACCATTCTTAATGAGAAAAAAGAAGTAGTATGAAATACGAACTGATAATAATTGGGGGTGGGCCAGCAGGTTGCTCTGCTGCTGTATATGCCGCAAGGAAGCAGCTACATACACTGCTCATACTCGGTGAATGGGGTGGACAATCGATAGTGAGTGATGACATACAAAATTGGATAGGCACACCCCACATCAGTGGATCAGATTTAGCAAAAAGTTTAAAAGCTCATGTGACAGAGTATGCTGGTGATTTTATCACTATTGCAGAAGGAGAAATAGTCAATGCTATATCTGGTAGCGATGGGAACTTTTCTATTATTACAGACAAAAATCAATACAGTGCCGAGACTATACTTATCGCGACTGGCAGTAGCAGGCGCAAATTAGAAGCTATAGGAGCTGATACCTACGAACATAAAGGTCTCACTTATTGCGCATCCTGCGATGGGCCACTATATGGCAATATGCCAGTAGCAGTCATAGGTGGCGGTAATGCAGCCTTTGAATCTGCAGCCCAGCTACTAGCTTACTGTTCTCAAGTATATATACTAAACCGCACCGAGAACTATAGAGCCGATGAAATTACCGTGAACAAATTAAAAGCCAACCCTAAATTACAAATCATAAATAATGCTACAGTCAAAGAGGTACATGGTGACAAATTTCTAAAAGATATTACATATACAGATAGCAAATCAAACACAGATATCAAATTAAACGTCGATGGAGTGTTTGTTGAGATCGGACAGATACCAGCGACTGGCTTTGCAAAGGACATATGTAAACTAGACGCAATAGGTAAAATAATGATAGACCCTCGCACTCAAAAAAGTAACACACCTGGCATCTGGGCTGCTGGCGACTGTACTGATATACTATATCATCAAAACAACATAGCAGCAGGTGACGCTGTCCGCGCTCTAGAGGACATATATGTAACATTAAGGACAAAGTAAAATGTCAAAATATTTCAATCTATTTGTTCGTATATGGAAACTACTCAAACCTTTTCATAAGGTATTTTATATACAGCTCATATTGATTTCTATACTTGGTGCTATGGATATTTACAGAAGGGTATTAATAGGTCATGTTATAGATGTAACGGGTACTAAAGACTATAATAGTGTGATAATAACATGTATATATTTTGTAGCCTTTGTGGCTTTATACTGGACATTAGACTTTTATAAAGATTATAATTATGCACTTAAATTCAAAAGGACAGTATATCAAACTTTGAGAGAGTTTTCTTTACGTAAAGTTTTAAATTTAAATATCTTTCAATTTTATGAAAGTAATTCTACAATCAGATATGACGTAGTTGCAACAGGAGAAGATAGGAGTGTGGTGATAATAGAACAAATTATATTACAAATACTACCATCTATAGTACTCTTTGTATCTGCTGGTTTTGCGCTTTATGGCTACAGTCCAACAATAAGTCTCCTGTGTATAATGGGGTGTATTCTCATATTCACTATAGAAATGATATATATGTCAAAAATGAGACCAGTGCGTAGAGTGGTCATTGACAATAACAGAGAGCAATATAAAATTGCATTAGAGGCCTTTACTCATTTACCACTTATTAGAACTCTAGGTATAGAAAATAAATTTATTATTGATTTTTTGGCAAAAAGAAAAGTTAATCTAAATTTCAATTTAAAAATAGATAAAAAAGACGAAATATATGCAGGTATTAGAAACTACATATTAGTAATTATGAATCTGGCTTGTACATTTTTGGCTATCAAGTACTTTATTGCTGGAAGTATAAATTTGGGATCTATTTTTGTAATATTCTCTATTACAAATGACGTTTTTATTAGAGCTAAAAATTTGCAATCTCAAATAGGGCGTATCGCCATTAATTACATAGACGTAGAAAAATATCTGAACCTCATAGACATGCAACCAGAATTTGATGAAAATGGTAAGAGTAAATTTAGTACGGGTGATATAGTAATTACGAATCTCAATTTTAAATATCCCAATACTGATGATTATGTAATCAAAGACTTCAATTTGACTATTCTTAATGGTCAACGCGTAGCCTTTGTCGGTCATTCAGGTAGCGGTAAAAGTACAATTATCAAATTACTATTAAGAGCTTATGATTATACTAATTCCAGTATCAAAATTAATAATATAGAACTCCGTGATATCAACAGTCATGATTTGCGTAGTCATATAGGATATGTAGAACAACACGTAGACCTATTTGACACCACAGTAAGAGATAATATACTTATGAGTGTAGATGAAAAGACTATAAAGCAGTGGGGGGAAAATTCTGACATATACATAGATACTAAATTAGAAGAAGTAGCTCGACTTGCGCGCATAGATGAATTCTATCATAGATTAGGTGAGAAAAGGTTTGACACCGAGATAGGCGAACGTGGTATCAAGCTCTCAGGTGGTGAGAGGCAGCGCGTAGGTATAGCACGCGCTATTATCAAAGATCCTTCTATACTAATTTTTGATGAGGCAACTTCATCACTAGATACAATAAATGAAAAGTATATTAAAGAAGCAGTAGACAATGTCTCTCGTGGACGTACTACTATTATAGTAGCTCATAGGCTATCAACAGTAGAAGACGCCGATATGATAATAGTAATGAACCGTGGTACTATAGTCGCGACAGGCACACATAATCAATTGCTCTCCTCCTCTACTCACTATCAAGAGTTAATAGCAGCCCAATTGAAGTAATTGCACAAAGTTGATTTATGTGGTATAAATAACAAGCTCACTATATAGACTAGTCTGTAGAGACCACATGTATAGTGAAGTACAACCCTCCAACCCCATGAGGCGAAAATGAACCTGACGATCAGCGGACACCATCTGGACGTGACCCCGGCCCTGCGTGAGTACGTGCTCACCAAACTGGACCGTGTCACCCGGCATTTTGATCAGGTGGTCGACATCAGTGTTCTGCTGACGGTCGAGAATCTCAAGGAGAAGGAGCG
>JAYVSD010000041.1:0-3505 GCA_043775745.1 bacterium
TGAGCTATATCATAAGCTTCAATGCGATATGACTTATCTTTCCATTCGTTGATATCATCATTATTTATCAAAGCTATATCATTGATATGTTTTAATCTATATATAAGATCTCTGTTATGTGCCGCTTTTTCAAATTGATAATCTTTTGCGTATGTATTCATCTCTACCCTTAACTTTTCTAAAAGCTTTTTACTTTTACCTTCAAAAAGATACTTGATATTATTTATATTTTCTTTGTATAAAATTTTATCTAATCGCCCCGCACACACCCCAGGACAAAGTCTCAATTGCGCATTGAAACAAGGCTGACCACTACCCACATCACATCGATCCCGATAAGGGAATATGCGTCTTATTATTTTTAAAGTTTCTCTTATATCTTTAGCTGAGCTAAAAGGGCCATACACTTTGGCTTTATTAAAGGATATATCTACACCTTGTCGCTTTTCATATTCTCTGATACGCATAGATAGTACCCTAGGATAATCTTCGTCAGTGATCACTACACAAGTATAAGTTTTATTATCTTTCTCTTTACTATTATAATATGGCTGATGCTTTTTTATCAAAACATTTTCAAGTAGCAGTGCCTCCATCACATTGTCCGTGGTCTCATAAGTGACAGAGTTGGCCGCTAGCACCATGTTTACTAGTTTCAATCCTCTAGTTTCTATGAGATCATCGTCAAAATAACTACGTACTCGATTACGGATAGAGGTTGCTTTACCGATGTAGAGTATATCTTTCCCATCCCAAAAGTAATACACCCCTGGTGTATCGGGGATAAGAGTGAAGTCTATGTCTTGCTTTTTCATATTATATATTGTATACTAAAACTTCGACTTGTGGAAGGCTTACAAAAGTGCAAGCACGGAGCAAGCCATAAAAAGCAAGCAGCAAGCACACCTAACCACAAGCGAACCTCAAAAAAGAGGAAGACAATGATCAAAAAAAACATGGACGGCATACTGTCCACGTCAAACACGGCTTGGCCCACGATGTGGCAACGCATCATGAAACTGCTTGGCTTTGGCCCCAACGCACAACAGCGTTCCAACGCTGATGAGCACGCACAAGACGGGGTAGCGGTATGATCGACACTGCCAACCACGGGCCGCTGTCGCCAGCGGCTGAAACTTTGGCCCAGGCCGCTGGCGCACCAGGTGTGCCAGCGCAACCTTGGCAACAGCCACAGCACCTCATCGGGTTTGAAGCAGCTGCTCCATTCCCCTGTGAGGCAGGTCAAGGTCTGAAGCAACAGGGGCTTGGATACTTCATCAATCTTTGATCGGTCGACAACCGATCAACACACAAGCACGGGCCGCAATTGCGGCACCGGCTTTTTTAATTATATAGCCTTTAGCTCTCTCAAAACTTCTTCATAAAGAGCAAAGATTCTACGAGCTTCGCGATCAGTGAGGGTATAGCTAGAGCCTTCATGGGCGATACGATTACGGACTTTATGAGCATCCCAAGCTTGAGATATGGAATTGAAGTGGGCAGATTTTAACATGTCACCCAAAGTGTCTCCGTGATAACCTTTCTCATTTAGAACTTTATATAATAAATTATCAGCTTCTATTATACCCAATTTCCACATCGCTTCCATATCATCTTGCATATAATTCTCTACTATTTGCCATTCATCTTTATATGGACTTACTGCATGATGTATATTAGGATAATGCTTTTCTAAATTTGCCTCTACTTCTTCGGAGTCAGCATTTTCGGTCATGGTTGGATCTATATGATGATGCTCTCTACTCTCATCACGATGTATGGATGGGTTGAATGTATGCTCATAATGTCTGGTAGCTTTTTTAAAAGCAAAATACCATTTAGAAAAAGCACTAGCAAAAGCCATCAACAAAACTATCAGGCAGATTATAAGTATATCGGTAGCAAAATAGATCAGGCCATTTTCTATGTGCAGATGATCAGACATCCAGCCCACACTATCAAACTTCAAGGTACTAGGATAAGTGCTATTATAATTTGTGACTTTAGCATTATCACCGTTGATGACTACATCCATGCCATCTGGTATACCATCATCGTCTGTATCAACTTTATTTATATCCCCGCCTATATATTTCTCTATTATATCTGCGACACCGTCATGATCTATGTCTGATACATCGGGCCTGACACTTATAGATTTATCTAATGGGTCCATATCTCTACCATCTAGCACACCATCACCGTCTGTATCAGGATTTAAAGGGTTAGTGCCCTCTACTAGTTCTTGATAATCTGATATACCATCCATATCCGTGTCAGATGAGAGTGGGCTGGTGTCTATCTTACTTTCATATGAGTCTGGTAGGCCATCACCGTCTGTGTCTTTGGGTCCTAGATTAAAAAACATCCTGACTTTATCACTAGCATTATAATCAGCCTCAAACAGAGTGTTCATATCTGCTGCCGTCAGATTAGCCGCATCATATGGCCTACTATCTATGATGTCAGGTATACCGTCCCCATCAGTATCTCGAGTATTATTTAGTCCAATTTTACCTGCAGCGCCTAGTAGCCAGCTTTGATTGGTACTTGATGCATCAACACTAGTTGTATCAGATACTAGATCAGTAGTACTTGTATTATTATTAGAGAGTTTGAAGCTACCATTAGCAAATGGATTAAGGCTATTGAAATAGCCTGTACTAGAGCTAATATTAGTGTCAACTTGCACTTTAGAATTACTTACACTTTTTACATCTGTATTTATTTTATCTAGATATCCTTTATCTCTTAGACCATCATACACTGGATCAGCTACATCTGACAGATATTTATCTTTGCTATAGCCGAGAATATTGAAATACCAAGCATATTTTATATTTAAATACACATAATAAAAGCTATTCATCACTGCATCGAGCAAATTAGTAGACTCTATGGTATTGTTTAGATTATCTATACTATTGGATGTATGACTGCTATTATTATTTTCCATAAACAAATCAACTTGTATCAAGTCTGATTATATTATACTATAAAATCTACAAAACTTTATATATACTCTCCACCTCTTTGCCATACTCAAACAGTATATCTTCTCGGTGCCAGTCCGCGAGGAATTGGATAGAGTGCCTTAGCCCAGATGGAGTGGAGGAGTTAACGTATGAAGTCGGTATTGTGATAGCGGGCACACCTATCACGTTGGCAGACACTGAAAATATGTCTGTGAGATACGCCGCGAGCGGATCATTTTTCTCTTCAAATCTCCATGGTAACACTGGTGATATCGGCATAGCGATCACATCAAACTCTGTAAATAGTGACTGTATCTCTTCTCTTATTTTCTCCCTCAACTTTAAAGCTTTGTTATAAAAAGCATCATAGTAGCCACTCGATAGCACATAAGTGCCTAGTAGTATACGACGCTGCACTTCACGACCTAAGCCCTCTGATCTAGTCTCAATCATGCTTTCATTTACCGTATTACCTGACACATATGCACCATATCTGACACCGTCATAGCGACCCATGTTTGATGATACCT
>JAYVSD010000042.1:0-7308 GCA_043775745.1 bacterium
CTTATCTAATCCCATCTGATGCACACATACATAGATTACTAAAGCGATCACAATAAAGTTGATCATAGAATTAAGTAATGCTCCATACTTGACTACGGCTGTGGGTACATATCCAGAAGCGGCCGTGCTAGATGCCACACTACCGATAGCAAAGCTGGCTTCTTTCAATCCTGTGGCTTGATTTAAAATTATGCCGAGTAAAGGACTCACAATATTGTCGATGAGTGACTTTACTAAATCAGATACAGCACCACCGAGTACTAGTCCCACAGCCAGACCGACCACACCTTGAGTGCGCACAAACTCTAAGAATCCTTTCATAAAAATTAAGTATTATATACCTTGTCTAAAAAGTATAATAACATTATAGCATGCTTTTATATTTATTATGATATAATGTATTTATGATAAAATCATTTATTATCTTTCTATTAATATTGGGTCTGGGGTATATAGGTTTTAATTATTATAAAGATAAAAAGGGTATAGGCTTTCAAAAAGTAAATCAATCTTTTTATGTGCAAACGTCAGAAGATAAAAGCAATAATTCTACCCTCATTATGAAAGCAGATGGTACATATGAGTTTAATCTTTGTGGTGTGACCAAAGGTGATTATGAGATTATCAGCGGTATCTATAATTTCAAAATCAAGAGCCGTGATACCACTACTGGTGTAGGAGAGAGAGGTTGTGATGACAAAGAGCTACAGCATCTAGCGGGTATGTTGCGCGGTAAATATAGAGTAAAAAAATTGGAAAGCGGGGCTATGTATCTGAGTAATGATAATGACGATGGCTTTTATCTCATTGCTATCCCCAATTAAATTAAATATGGTCTTTGTAAAAAAGCAAATCATAGTATAATAAATCTATGGATAAAAAAATAAAAGTCGCCATCAATGGCTGTGGTCGTATAGGTAGAGCATTTATTAGGATGGCTAGTCATTATGATAATATAGAGATAGTTGCAGTTAATGATCTATCAGATGTAGACAATA
This sequence comes from bacterium, assembly GCA_043775745.1. Classification (GTDB taxonomy): domain Bacteria; phylum Patescibacteriota; class Minisyncoccia; order Phycocordibacterales; family UBA5272; genus JAMIGE01. Next base: position 999 of record JAYVSD010000042.1, read on the forward strand.
TGGCTTATTTATTGCAATATGACTCAGTGTATAAGACAGCTGCATTTATAGCTGAAACAGAAAAAGTCAGCGATGAAGAGCAGTATTTACTCATCACTTGTCCGGCTGATGGAGCTAATTATATGACTGATAAAGAGATGCGTATTAGATATCTAAGTCAAAAGGATAGTGCTATGTATCCATGGGGTGAGATGAAAGTGGATGTAGTGGTAGAGTCTACAGGTCTATTTACCAGTTATGAAAAAGCCCAAGTGCATATTGACCGTGGTGCTAGGCGCGTCGTGATCAGTGCTCCAGCCAAAGGCGACAGTGCCGTAGCGGGTGAGACAGTGCTAATGCGTATCAATGATGAGCTATTGCATAATTGTCAAATCTCATCCAATGCATCATGTACCACCAATGCTAGCTCACCAGTTATCTCTATACTTAATGATACTCTAGGTATAGAAAAAGCTATACTCAACACAGTACACAGCTATACCGCTTCACAGAGTATAGTTGATGGGCCCAATAAAAAGGATTGGCGTGAAGGTCGTGGTGCAGCCCAAAATATAGTACCAAGCTCTACGGGTGCAGCCATAGCTGTGACAAAAGCTATACCAGCGCTCATGGGTAATTTTGATGGTATTAGTATACGTGTACCTACACCAGCCGGGTCTATTGCCGATATTACTTTTATTGCCAAGAGATCCACTACGGTCGAGGAGGTGAATAGTATATTAGTCTCTGCTAGTGAAGATCCTAGATGGCAAGGTATATTTCTCGCCACTGATGAGGAGCTAGTGTCATCTGATATTATAGGTCTCACTCATGCCAGTATAGTTGATCTCAAGATGACTAGGGTGGTAGGTGGTAACCTGGTAAAGGTGCTGGCTTGGTATGATAATGAAGCCGGATATACAAACACTCTAATCGAACATGTGATGAAGGCAGGAAGTCTATAAAATTATGAATATATACATAGCGACAGATCATGCGGGCTATGCACACAAAGAAAAGTTAAAGATTTTCTTTGAAGAAGAAAATAGAAAAGGTCATCTTTACAAAGTTATAGATTGTGGGGCATATGAGTTAGATCTAAATGATGATTATACTGTGTATATACACAAAGCCATGTTGGCTCTCACTCGTGATTGGCAAATAGGTGAAATGAGCAGAGCGATAATCTTTGGTGGGTCAGGTCAGGGTGAGGCTATGGTAGCCAACAGATATATCGGAGTGAGAGCTACCACTTACTATGGCTATGATACGGAAATAGTGAGACTGGGTCGTGAACATAACGATGCCAATGTGTTATCTATAGGGGCTCGTTTCGTGGGTCCTATAGAGATGTGTAATGTAGTCAGGATATTCCTCGAGACCGCATTTAGTGGAGATGAAAGACATGTGAGGCGTATCGCACAGATAAATTTGAGTTAGAATTGGTATATGTTATAATGTATGTATGACAATACCTGGTATATTAGAAAATAGTTGGCCACAAATAGAAGCGAGGATAGAGACAGTATATAATAAAAATCTAGACCTCCCCGACAAGAAAAAAATAAGCAAGATACAAATAGACTTTTGTGATGGTAGATATGTAAAGTCCAAAACTTGGACTCCTATACTATCAAGTCTAGGAAATAAAAATACAATAGAAGGTTTAATAGAAAATGGGCTACCATATTGGCAGAACTTTGAATATGAAGCCGATCTGATGGTTGAAGATTTAAAGTCATATATAGATGTCATCGTCGAGTTGGGTTTTGCTTACGTGGTGCTACATAGCCAATCACAGGAAGAGCTGACGGATGCAATAGTATATGCAAAAGATAAAATGTTGATAGTCGGTATATCATCCACAGACATGGATCTAATACTTTCTATTTTGAATATAGAAAACAAAAAACACTTCACATTGCCAGACTATATACAGATTATGGGGATTAAAAATATAGGTATGCAAGGCCAACCATTTGATGAAGAGACTTTGAATGAGATTAAATTTATAAAAGAAACCTTAAATAAAAATAATCAAAATATAAAGATACAGATCGATGGTGGGATGAATAGAGATACCATAGAGCTTTGCAGAAAGGCGGGCGCTACTCACTTCGTCGAAGGTAGTGCATATTTTAAAATTTAACAAATATGGAAAGGAAAAAGCTAATTTGGATAAACATGACAGTTGGATCATACCTAGGTAGCTATCTGGGCTCTATACTATCACCCGATGGAGGTATGTTCTCTATGATGTCTATATTTTTATCTTTTGTGTTAGGCGCCATTGGTGTATATATAGGTTTCAAATATGGGGAGTAATGTGTTATTATTAAACATAATATGCAATCAATTTTAGAGACAATAATATATATAGCTATACTTATATATTCTATTATTTTACATGAAATCGCCCATGGCTATATAGCTTATAGAGAAGGTGATAATACAGCGAAATGGGCAGGCAGACTTACGCTCAAACCTTGGCCGCATGTAGATATATTGGGCTCTATCGTAGTGCCGATACTGTCCTATACGACAGCCGGTGTGGCTATGGGCTGGGCCAAAGGTGTACCTTATAATCCTCATCAGCTCAAACATAAATATAGTGAAGCCAAAGTCGCCGCTGCTGGTGTCGCTATGAATTTTATTGTTGCTATTGTATTTGCTCTGGTATATAGACTAACCAGCATAGACATAATAAAATACGTAGCACTCACGGCTGTGATCATCAATGTGTCTTTGGGCATGTTTAATCTCTTGCCATTACCACCATTTGACGGTATGCGTATACTGACATCACTATTCCCTGTGTGGGGTAGAGATATGAGTAGGAGAATAGACCAAAATCAGACCGTCTTTTTATTTTTGAGTCTATTTATAGCTTATCATATATTTAATTATTTGTATCCGTTAGTCATCTATGTGGTAGATTTGTTGATATAGATTAGACATGCTATTATACTATTTATGTCAAATAAAGATATACTAATTAAAAATCTACAGTCGAGGGTCATAGGCACAAGGGATATAATACATAGAGAAATAGACAAAAATAAAAGCATAGAGACCAATTTACAACATCTAGTAAGTGGCACACATGGTCAAAGTCAAGGGTTGTATGCGATGCAGTTACGCTTCGCACAAAGGCGTATGGGTGAGCTAGAGACACTGTATCGTTCTCCATTTTTTGCAAAAGTAATATATACACAGAATGGTGTAAATAGAGAAGTTTATATATCCAAACATGAGCTAGTAGATAACGATGTGGTATCCTGGACTGCGCCAGTAGCTGAGTTACGATTTGCTGATCTGGGCCAGGCACAACTAAGTTTACCGGAAAATAAAATAGACCATGTAAATTTAAATCAAAAAGACAGCTATGTGATAAATGAAGAAAAAATCATATATTATAGCCAAGAGACCAAAGAGTGTGGAGTAGAAATAATACATGAAGACTTCCTTGCTAATATAAAAAGTGAATACGGACTCTCAGAAATAATTTCTAAAATAGAAAAAGAACAATACAAAATCATACAAAGTGATCCTTTACAGCCGCTCATCATCTCGGGTCCAGCTGGATCAGGTAAAACTACCATATGTCTGCACCGCGTAGCGTATTTGCTACAGCGTCCAGAGACTGCTGATATGTATGCAGGAGAAAAGATGCTCATGCTAGTACAGGATAGATCTACCAAGTCTTATTTCTCATCTATATTACCAAAACTAGGTATAGATAATATGCAAGTAGATACTTACTTTGATTGGGCTATGTCTGTGATAGATATAAAGGACATGATAGAGATAAATATGTATGATATAGATGAAATCTATTATAAACTTTTACAAAATAAATTAGAAATAATAAATGACCAAAAGATAAATAAGAAAAAATTTGAAAGAAATATAATAGACGAACTAGATGCTTTATACAAAAAATATTTGAATAAAGAAAATTATGATACTTGGATCAAGAATAAAAATCAAAACACTCTAGACTATGTAGATGCAACGTTGATGCTGTATATATGTGGTGATGCAGATGGTAACATAGGTTTAGTGGACGAACACTACAAATCTTTAGGTGATGAGAAATTTAAAAAAGTACGTAGATTTAATACGATTAAATATAGCATGGTTATAGTTGATGAATATCAAAACTATAGCAAAGATCAAATTGATATAGTCAGAAAAGTCATAAATAGCAAGATCAAATCGATAGTATATATAGGTGATATCAATCAGAAAAGTGTACTCAAGCCCGACTCCAAGATTAACAATTATACTTTCTTTGATTGCAAAAAGGTAGAGCTAAACAAAGTCTATCGTAATACGAAACAGATATTGGAATTTATAAAAAGCAAAGGATACAAAATAGAAGTACCAGATAAAGCGAGGAGTGGAGTAGAAGTGCAAGTTATAAAAATAGAAAACACATCTAACCCAGAAACAAATTTGGTTGTTAAAATAAAAGAAGTGCTAGCCACGACTAGCAAAGAAGAGGCAGTTGGTGTACTTTGTGACAGCCAGACTACAAAAGGATATATAACAAAAGAAATTCTTTTAGAGAGTGATGATAAAAATATAAAAGTAATGACCAAAATAGAGTCCCAAGGTACAGAGTTCAACACTGTGATCAGTATAGATGAAAGTGAAAATATATCCATAACAAATGATAACACTTTCAATCTGAAACGTAAATTAGCGAAAAAGAATGCCAACTATATATCCTATACTAGAGCAGTAGAGAGGTTAGTGGTGATGGTATAGATGTGTTATATGATGGAGACAGCTGTAGCACATTCTTGTACTAAAGGTATCAAAAATTTATATTCTTCTTGTTTTATTTTGTCTTCAGCTATGCTGAGTATCTCTTTGTATAGCCAGCTGTGTCCACTATGCTTTTTCTCTTCGGGCATGGATGCATAGCTGTGAGCATTATGTATTTTATCTGCGAGCGATATGGCCAAAGTGGCTGGACCTGCATGCCTTACTCTATCTATATAGTCTAGCTTACGCTCTTTGTAGGGTAGGGATTTATTTTCGGTTACAGTGAGCACTAGATCGGCTACTGCTTTACCGCAGTCAGTTACTAGATTTTCGTATTCATAATCTGGCACATCCTCGAGAGCATCATGCATGAGACCAGCGATGATAGTGCTTTCATCGTCAGTCACACTTTGTATATACATAGCCACTGCGACTAGGTGAGATATATATGGCGTCATATTATCATCCTGGCGCTCGTGATGACGATGTAAATTAGCGGCCAAGTTGATAGCTTTGATGATATTTAGAGATGGTAATTTCATTATTTATAACTATTTAGAAGTAGATCTCAAATAATTAAGCATAGTTTGCTCATCGCTTACTTCATATGGATCAGCAGCATAGTTGTCAGATTTACCACTTTCTACAAATATTTCCTCTATCACTCCATCGACTACATACATAGAATATCTCCAAGATCTCTCCCCAAATCCTATTTCTGTCTTCTTTACTAGCATACCCATATCGCGGGTAAAATCTCCATTGCCGTCTGGCAACATGAATATATGGTCAGCGTGTTGACCTTTGGCCCATTGATACATGACGAAAGCATCATTTACAGATAGACATATTACCTGATCGACACCCAGAGCTTTGAAATCCGCATTTGCTTTTTCGTATCCTGGCAACTGGAATGAAGAGCAAGTAGGAGTAAAAGCTCCAGGAAGTGAGAACAGTACAATTTTTTTATTTTTGAATATATCGTCTGACGATAAATCATGCCAACGAAATGGATTTTCTCCTGCTATTGACTCATCGCGTACCCTAGTTTTAAATATTATACTGGGGACTTTGTCGCCCCTTTTTTTGTGTGTGTGCATATGTGTTTAATTTATATTTATATTATAACATAAATAGACTATTTTTTATACCTTAATTTTTATGCTATAATACTTTTATAAGTATATGGCGCTTTTCATCAACAAACTAGGCATAGATCTAGGCACAGCTAATATATTGGTGTATATACCAGGCAAAGGTATTGTTTTAAACGAACCATCAGTGGTGGCGGTAGATATAGAGACTAACAAAATAGTGGCAGTGGGCGAAGATGCTAAAAATATGATAGGTAAAACCCCAGAAAATGTGGTAGCTTATAAGCCTATGCGTGACGGAGTGATTGCTGACTATAGAGTTACAGAGGCGATGCTAAGATATTACATAAACAAAGCCTTGGGGCCTTTCAATTTATTTAAACCAGATGTACTCATCTCGGTGCCGTCGGGTGTGACTAGTACAGAGAGACGTGCGGTTATAGAGAGCGCGGGTAAAGCTGGAG
>JAYVSD010000043.1:0-4799 GCA_043775745.1 bacterium
TTATAATATAAACGACATGACTGATATAGATGGGGATATAAAGATGATGGAATATGGGGAGATCAAAGCAAATGCATTTGCACTGATTCTTCCCTCTCGGGAAGGTGGGGATAGGACTGTATCAAAAGAGTCTCCCGGCTTTCGTAAATCTCGCATCATCGCCATAATAAAGTCAGCTGGAATTGCTGGGTCCAATATGAGTGACTTACTAAACCAAATCAAAGATATAAGCGAAAAGACCATGCAGCGTGAGCTGATCGCACTCATAGCCACTGGTCATATACAAAAGGTAGGAGAAAAAAGGTGGAGTAGATATATGCTGTCACACTTCCCCACCTCAACTGTTATAAAATCATAGCCTTTATGCTGCAGATAAGATGGGGATAGCAGTATTGCCAAACCCAGCCGTATCGGGTATAATAGCGATTAAGGTGCGCAAGTGCCTCAAATTTAATCTTAGATCATTGACAACAAAATAGCGCAGATTATAAATATAATTTACTAGCTAGGTAACATGCGTGTTATCAGTGTGTCTATTATTAAAATACTAATTTCAATTTATCAAATTCAATTATGAAACTATATAAAAGTTTAGCGATTTCGATCGTTACAGCTACTCTAGGTGTGGTTGCAGCTTCTGCTGCTTCTGTGCTTCCAGTTAGCAACTGTTCATATTCATTTTCTCAAAATCTGAAGATGGGCAGCAAAAGTGCGGAAGTTATGAATCTACAAAAGGTTCTAAACATGTATCCTCAGACTCGTGTCGCCATTTCAGGTGCCGGATCTATGGGTATGGAGACTATGAAGTTCGGTCCAGCCACAAGAGCAGCCGTGATCAAACTCCAAAATCTATATGTAGCTGATATACTTAACCCGGCCGGTCTCGCGAGAGGCTCAGGGTCAGTATACGGCCTTACTCGTGCAGTCCTAAACACATTGTGTAATGGTAACATGAGTAACAATACAGGTGCTATGCCTCTAGGTTGTACTGGTAGTACTATGTACAGCTCTGTCAATGGACAGCTATGTGCAGTAGGTGGTAACAGCAATGGTAACACTGGTAATGGCTCAAGCCAGATCGGCGGTGTATCAAACAATATCGCCGTATCAGTGCTAGTAGAAGGACAATCTGGCGCCAAGCTAGGTGAGTTTACAATTTCTGGAAATGGAATCGTTACTAATCTTACATTCATGAGAACTGGATTAGCAAACAACACCACACTCAGAAATGTCTATCTATATGATGGAGCCACTCGTTTGACTGATGGATCTTCTGTACGTACAGATGGTTCTATTTCATTTAATTCAAATGGCGGACTCTTTATGGTAAATGGCTCAAAGGTCATTACTGTAAAGGCTGACATCTGTAAGTCTACTATCTCAGGATGTACTTCATCTTCAGGTCAGACTGTCGGAGTGTCTCTTACTGGTGTAACTATGCAAGGTGGTGCGGTCACTCCTGTAACAGGAGCAAATGGCCCATTGTTTTCAATCTCCTCTGCAAACACAGTAACAGCCAACTTCCCTACAGCGGTGCCTACTCCAGTATCGACTTCAATCAATGCTGGATCTGTAAATCAGATTGTTTGGTCTAACTCCCTAAGTATCGGTACTAACCCTGCCAAGTTCTCAGGAGTTACATTCAAGCAAATCGGATCAGCTCCCTCAAACGCTCTTGCCAATGTACAATTGTATATTGACGGAATGTCAAAAGGTACAGCTTCTATTGATTCAAGAAATATGTTTACATTTTCTATGAGTCCAGTCATGCTCACTACAGGTTCACACCTTATTGAGTTACGTGCTGATGTAGTTGCTGGCGCTAATCGTTCTTTCTATATGACTATAGAGAGAGGTACAGATATCATGGTTGAGGATTCTACTCTTCCTGGCATCTTTGTACTTGTTACTAGTGCTGGTAGCGAATTGATCAATGCCAATGCTGGCACTGTCACTATCAACACAGGTTCATTAACTGTAACTCAAGATACTTCATTTAACAACGTAACTACATTGGTAGGTGGAGCTTCTCAAGTCAAGTTAGCTGCTTACAAAATCACTTCATACGGTGAAGATGTAAAGATCACAACTCTTACATTCACACCTTCATTTACAGGAATGGCTCCAGCAAACAACACACTTGCTAATGTCGGACTATATGTAAATGGTGGTCAAGTAGGATCCAATCAGACAGCCACACATGCAACTGCTCTAGTCTTTTCTGGACTTGGATCAAATGTATATGTGCCTGCTGGTCAGTCAGTAACTGTAGAAGTGCGTGGTGATGTTATGAATACATCATCTGTAGCTTATACAGCTGGTAGTATCAAGTTTGACCTTGCTGCTGGTTCTCAGAACGCACAAGGAATATCTTCTTCAAATGTTGCAAATACATCAGCTGCTGGTGGACAGACTTTGACTATTGGTAACAATGTCACTTTCGGCGCTACAGCTGGATTCTCAACTTCAGTCAAGGCTCCTAACTCAGTCGGTGTTAAGATTGGTTCTTTCTCTATCCAAACTGGATCAGCAGAGGGTATCACTGTTAACAATCTCTCAGTTACTTTACCTTCTGGAGTTACTAACACTATGCAACCTGCAAGCCAGCTTACAAATCTAACGATTAAAGATGGTGCAAATATCGTAGGTACTCCAATCGGTAACCCAGTTATTACTAACTCAAACGGATTCTCAACTCAGCTATCTGTACCTCAATCAACCACGAAAGTGTTTGATGTATACGGAGACTTTGGTTCAGGATCTGCTGGTCTGACTGTAACTCCTTCTCTAAGTATTACTTACAGAGGAAACAGTTCTAATCTATCACAGACAACTGCAATCGTAGTTGGATCACAGACTACTTCTAATGCTGCTGTACTAGGTGTAGCCAATGTAGGAGGTGTAACCTTTAACACTGGTCTATCTCTTACATCACAAAATGTAATAGCTAGTCAGTCAGCATTTGCTATCGGTACTTTCAACTTCAAAGTTGCAAACAATGTAGGTGGAGCGACTATCAAAGATGTAACTGTAACTGTACCTGCCAACACCGTGACTACAGTCACTATGAATGGTAAGTCAGCTTCAGTTGTCGGTACTACTGCTACTATCTACAATGTAGGTGTAGTCGTACCTGCTGATGCCTCTGGAGTCAATGTGCCTATGACTGTCGGTCTAGTTTGTGTCGGTACTGCTAACGGTTGTACAGCCAACTCTCCTGTAACTACAAATGTTACTATCACAGGGTTCACTTACAATGATGGTAATACTACTCAGACAAACACAGCCGTGGCAAGTAATGTCACCAATTCTCACTTCATCGTAGCTTCCAAGCCTACATTTGCTGTCAACAATGTACAGCAAACAGGTCTAGTTATCGGTGCAGAGAACAAGATCGGTGAAGTTACTATTTCAGCTGATCTAGCTGGACAGATCAAGATCAACAAGCTTGCCTTCAACATCGGATCATCTGGTATTACACTTGGTCTAGCTGGAGTTAGAGTTGCCGATGGTAACACTACTATCTCAGGATCATCTGTTTCTTCTGGATGTACCGCTGTCGGAGCTTGTGTGATGACATTTGGATCTACTCCTAATGGTTACACTATCGCTGCTGGTACTTCAAAGACCTTTAGTCTTTATGGTACAGTATCAGGTGCTGTCACTGCTTCTACAGTAGTTTCAGTATCTGCGGCTGTCACTGCAGCTACTACCCTTTGGGATGATTCAGTTGGAGGTGGTGTAGACCTTACGTCTGCAAACATCTACAACTTCCCTACAAATTCATACTCTATACGTCAATAATTTCTAGTCTCACGACTAAAGGTTATACGAATAAGTTTGAACAAGTAAAGTTTTAGATCGCTCAGGCTGTAAAGCAAGAGCAGACAAAACCCCACACGAAAGTGTGGGGTTTTGTTATTTGTGATATAGCTTTTTTGTGGAGGCTTTGGGTAGGGTGACTGTTTCTAATTTTGCTTGACATGAGAGGTGTGGGGGTGTATACTTTAGATATAACGAACAAAAAGGTGAAAACGCCCGTGTGGTGGAGTAGCAATACTATATCCTTTAGTTGGCCTTATAAGGCATCAAAAAACTACTTATTTATAAGTAGTTTTTTGCTTTTAAAATTTAAAGGTTGTGAATAGTATTTTATTTTTTATAATTTCAAATATATTTTTACCTAGTATATTTGAGTTATCGTCATAGTATGATCTAGTAGACCCAGCTATAAAGTCTGCTATCCTGAGCACTGGAGCAGTCTCGTCACTTTTTTGCCTTATTGTGCTTATAGATTTATTTTTACTACGTAAAAACTGTCTAATAGCCTTAATGATCTTCTCATTCTTTGTCCCATCTATTACCATGGTTATGTAATCATCTCTAACTATCGCTTGCTGTATAGATAATATTAAAGCTTCTTGTACATTGATAGGGTTTTTATGTATTACTACATGAGCCTCAAAATCTATCTTTATTATTTCTTTGGCAAATTTCTCTCTGACTTTCCAAGACATGTCACGCCAATGAGCTACTTTTAAATTTAGTTTATCTTCTATCAAGATTATTTGATTGTTTATACTTTCGCTGTCCCTTACTTCTATAGTTACAAAAGCAAATGTACTGTGTATTCCGATATTGGTTATTCCAGACTCATCTATGTATATAGATTTTGTTTTCATATTTACATTATATCACAAACCCTTATAACTTACCTACAAATTCTTACTCTATACGTCAATAATCTCTAGTCTCACGACTAAAGGTTATACGAATAAGTTTGAACAAGTAAAGTTCTA
>JAYVSD010000044.1:0-10402 GCA_043775745.1 bacterium
GTTGACGATACATTATACTTTGTTGTATAATGGGTATATGGAAAAAATGTCTAAACAAATAGCAAATTATACCGCTATAATCGAAGAGGAGGATGGTGGATATTGGGCGTATGTGCCTAGTTTGAGCGGTTGCTATACACAAGGTGACACCCTAGATGAGGTGACTGCAAATTTGAAAGAAGCGATAAGTCTGTACTTGGAATCTGAGCCGGTATCATCAAGTACTTTTCACAAACATGCAAGCCCTTTTGCTATCATACAAGTGCCAATATTTGCCTAATGTGTATGCCTAAAATACCAGATGGGAAAAAGATGGTGAAGAATTTAGAAAAATATGGATTTCATATCGATAGACAAAGTGGCAGTCATGTCATACTTAAAAATGACAAAGGTTTGCGCATGGTAGTACCAGTGCATGCAGGCAAAGAGCTAAAGATAGGTTTGTACAAGTCATTATTGAAAGATATAAATTTAGACGAAGATCAATTTTGGAAAATATAAACTTGCAAATTTTAGATAAATAGTATATAAATACTATATGATGTTGACGATCAAAAAGAAAATTTATCTCATAATGAAAGTCATGAAAGAGGATGTGCTTTACATCTTTTATATACTCTTAACTTTGATTTTTAAAGTCAAAATACAAGAAGCTGAAGAGACAGTTAAAGCTGCGACTAATTGTATAAAAAGCTTCTTTATAAAAATAAGAAATGTATTGATATTGGAAATAGCATATACTCAAGATACCTTTATAAATAAAGCTGAGAACAAGATTTTACTCTATTCCAATCTGCTGGCTCCACCATTGATAGTTTTGTAATTGAATTTTTAAAAATTAATTAAAACAAATAAATATATGTCAAAGATAATAGGAATAGACCTCGGTACTACCAATAGTGCTGTGGCGATCATAGAGGGGGGTGTGCCAAAAATAATTGAGAATCTGGAGGGCGCCCGCACTACTCCATCAGTAGTGAGCGTGTCCAAGGGGGGAGAGCGCACTGTAGGTGCTGTAGCCAAGAGGCAAGCAGTGATGAACCCCAAAGACACTATATATGGAGTAAAGCGATACATGGGGCACAGCTTTAAAGATAAAGAGGTGTCTGACGATATAGGGCGTGTGACTTATGGAGTAAAAGAGGGCCCTAATGGTAGCACATTAGTCACACTCGGCGGTAAAGACATGCGACCAGAAGAGATCTCGGCGATGATATTACAAAAGATCAAAGCCGATGTAGAGGCTAAGTTGGGTGAAAAAGTAACAGAGGCGGTAATCACTGTGCCAGCATACTTCAATGATACACAGAGGCAGGCGACCAAAGACGCCGGTGCTATAGCAGGACTAGATGTAAAACGCATCATCAATGAACCAACAGCAGCGGCACTTGCTTACGGCTTTGATAAAAAGAAAGATGAAAAGCTGGCAGTGTATGACTTTGGAGGAGGTACATTTGATATCTCTATACTTGAAGTGATGGACCTAGGAGATGGTGAAAATGTAATACAAGTCAAATCTACTGGTGGAGACTCACATCTTGGAGGTCGTGATATAGATCAGGAGATAGTGAGCTTTCTTAAAAATAAATTTAAAGCCGAAACGGGTATAGATATATCTAGTGATAGTCTGGCAATGCAGAGACTCGATGAGGCGGCTGAGAAGGCCAAACATGAGCTGTCGAGCCAGGTGGAGAGCAAGATATTCTTGCCTTATATTTCGGTTGGAGCTGATGGACCAAAGAATCTAGATGTATCTATGACGAGAGCAGAGCTCGAGAATATAGCGAGACCATTTATCGAGAGATCGATCAAGATCACAGAGCAGACACTCAAAGATTCTGGCTTTGCCAAGTCTGATATAAGTGAAATTATAATGGTCGGAGGACAGACTAGAATGCCGATGATATTAGAAGCAGTAAAAAATCTATTTGGCAAAGAGCCAAATAGATCAGTAAATCCTGATGAGGTAGTAGCTCTCGGAGCTGCAGTGCAAGGGGGTGTATTACAAGGTGATATTAAAGGTATACAGTTGCTAGATGTGATACCACTATCTCTAGGTATAGAGACCATGGGAGGAGTAGCGCATAAACTGGTAGAGAAAAATACTACTATACCTACACAAAGATCACAAGTGTACTCCACAGCCGCAGATAATCAGACTAGTGTAGAAATTCATATTGTCCAAGGAGAAAGGCCGATGGCTGCCGACAACAAGTCACTAGGACGTTTTATACTTGACGGTATACCACCATCTCCTCGTGGAGTGCCACAAGTAGAGGTGACCTTTGATCTAGATGCCAATGGTATACTAAATGTAAAAGCCAAAGATAAAACTAGTGGGAAAGAGCAGTCGATCAGGATAGAGGCAAGCTCAGGACTTACTGACGAAGAGATAAAGAAGATGCAGTCTGAGGCCGAGACTAATGCAGATGCAGATAAAAATAAAGTGGAACTAGCAGAAACAAAAAATCAATCTCATAATCTAGTACATATAGCGGAGAAAGCAGTGAAAGACGCCGAAGGTAAAATACCAGACGAGATCAAAAATGAAGTAATAGAAAAGACTAATGATCTACGCACCAAAGCCAATGGTGATGACAAATCTGCTATGACAGCTGCCAGTGATGCGCTAAACACCGCCATGATGAAAATCGGTGAACATATGAAAACAGCCAATGACAATACCGTACCAGATGCTGATGCCAATACAAACACTGAAGCCTCTACTGATGATACGGCTAGCCAGCAGGTCTAAAATATGCTATAAATAAAGTATAAATATGTCAAAGAAAGATTATTATCAAATACTCGGTGTAGATAAAAAAGCCAGTTCTGACGATGTTAAAAAAGCTTTTTTCAAAATCGCATCGAAACATCATCCTGACAAAGGAGGTGACGAAGCTAAATTCAAAGAGGCTAGTGAGGCATACTCTACACTTTCTGACGATAAAAAGCGTCGTGAATATGACATGTATGGGCAAACATTTACGGGGGGTGGTCAGCAACAAAGTCAAGGGCAAGGATTTGGAGGATTCAACATGAATGATTTCCAAAATGTCGAATTTGACTTTGGGGATATTGGTGACATGTTTGGGTTTAATGATATGTTTGGCAATGGCTTTGCCAAAAGAGAAAAGAGGGGAAGAGATATATCTATTGAGATAGAGGCGACTTTCAAAGAAAGTATATTTGGTACTGAACGCAATGTACTTTTAAATAAGGTCTCCAAGTGTAGTACTTGTAATGGTGCAGGAGGCGAAGCCAGCAAAGGTAAAGTTAAATGTGACCGTTGTAATGGTAATGGTAAAGTCTCAGAAGCTAGGCGTACTCTCATGGGTGTGATGCAGACAGTGAGGGAGTGTGAGTACTGTGACGGAGTAGGCCAAGTCTACAAAGACAAATGTATTACTTGCAAAGGTAATGGTGTCATGAGTAGCAGGCAAGAGATTAAAGTCGTAGTGCCGGCCGGTATGAATAGCGGTGAGATGATACGCATGAGCCAAATGGGAGAAGCCGTCAAAGGCGGTACCTCAGGAGACTTATATGTCAAAGTACGAATAGCAGAGAATAAAGACTGGGAAAGAGTGGGTAATGATTTGATTTATAAACAAAACATCAAACTCACAGATGCTATACTAGGTGCTGACTATAGTATATCAGCACTAGATGGGGACGTGGCGATCAATATACCAGCAGGGTCTAACACTGGCGATATATTGCGTATCAAATCTCGCGGTGTACCGTATAATTATGCTCGCAATAGAGGAGATATACTGGTTAAAATCAATGTAGCATTACCAAAAAAGCTAGATAAAGAGATGAAGAAAATCATGGAAAGTCTGAGAGATCTAGGTCTATAAAGATATATACACACAAATAAATAGGCGGTCGCTTTGCGACCGCCTATTTATTTGTTATACTGTATGTACTATGATCAAAAATATATTTTTCTATCTTACCGCTTTTATCACCTTATGTTATGATGTGTGGCATCTATTATCTATTATCTTTGACACCATAGAAAAGAAAATACCAGATGTAATAGACAACGGCTATAGTATATATAACTCTTATTCTGATGACTCGTTTCGTTTTTCTATCGCTTCACTTGTAGTCATGTTCCCTATATATGTAGGAGTATCTTGGTATATCAACAGAGAGATAGAGAATGGTAAAATGGATACTGAAAGTAAGATACGTCACGTCATGATTTGGTCGACACTACTCATGTCTATATCGTCTATAGCTGGATCTCTGATCACTGCTGTATATAGCTATCTAGGTGGAGAGCTATCTGCTAGACTAGGTTACAAATGTCTAGCTGTCGCTATAGTCGCTATAGCTATCGGAGCATATCACTACTATCTATTGAATAAAAGCTATATAAACAACCCAAATGCGAAGCGTAATTCGCTCATAATTGCCACCGCCTCTATAGTGATTATCTTTGCTATCAGCACATATTGCATCTATGTGGTCGGGTCACCAGCTGTCGCTCGGGCTAGGAAATTGGATGAAAAGAGTATAAGCAATTTAACGCGAATAGAATATTCTTTATCAAACAAATTTGAGACAAATGGAAATTTGCCGGATACTTTGGATAATAGTTTTAAAATCAATAATCTAGATCCCAATACTAATTTACCCTATCCTTATAAAGTGATATCTCAAGATGCAAAGTTAGCCACATTTGAGCTATGTCCTGTCTTTGCGACTGTTTACGAAGATAAAAATTATTATGTTAATCTAAGTCAGGAATTTTTTCAGGTGTTTAAAAATTATAGTCATGATCCACGCATGAGTCATGATATAGGCAAGACTTGCTATCAAGTGACTTTGACCAAGAATTCAAACAAGATAAATGGAAACATCTAATAATAAAAAGAAAGTATTAGTATCTGGTATCAAGCCTACAGGCAGATTACATATCGGTAACTATTTTGGTGCTATGCGCCAGATGATAGATATAGGCAACAGAGATGAGTATGCAAGTTATATATTTATCGCCAATTATCACGCTTTGACTTCAATGAAAGGTGATAGAGTAGATAAATTGCGACAATCAACTTTCGATTTAGCTTGTGCATATATGGCCTGTGGTCTAGATATTTCACGAGTATCTCTTTTCAAACAGTCTGATGTGCCACAGCATACTGAGCTGTGTTGGGTATTTAACAATGTGGTCACAGTGCCATACTTATCCAGAGCACATGCATATAAAGATCATGAGGCAAAAGGATATGAAGTCAATGTGGGACTTTTTACTTATCCTGTACTGATGGCGGCGGATATACTGATGTATCATGCGGATATAGTGCCAGTAGGGTCAGATCAAAAGCAGCATGTAGAGTATACTCGTGATATAGCAGGGTATTATAATAGAGCATGGAGCAAAGATATAGAATACTTCAAGTTGCCAGAGGCTCTGATACTAGATGATGTAGCTACAGTACCAGGTATAGATGGTCGCAAGATGAGTAAAAGTTATGACAATGTGATACCCCTCTTTGGTAGTGATGAGGAGATCAGAGATGCGGTGATGAGTATAGTCACAAATAGTAAAGCGCTCGAGGCAGGCGAGGACCCAGAGACCAACAATATATATAATATACACAAGCTTTTCTTGAATAAAATAGAAATCGAAGAATTGAAAAATAAATTTGCACAAGGTGGCTATGGGTACAAAGATGCCAAAGAGGCCTTGATCATAAGTATCACAAATTTTGTGAGTCCTATGCGCTTAGAGTATAGTCGACTACAGTCTAACCCTGATGAGGTATATGAGATCTTACGAGTGGGTGCGGAGCGAGCGAGAGCGGTAGCAAGTGAGACGATGAGTAGGGTGAGGCTAGATACTGGTCTCGATAGAGTGTAGTCGTGCACTAGACATAGCTTTATAAAAATGATATCATCTAATATGAAGGGACTTTGTACGGCTTACTGGAAAGTGAGCCAGCAGAGTACTTAAGTAAAACAATGGGGCGTGCAAAATGTTTAAAACTGTATTTTTTGTCCTTGGTATGTATGTGGGGGTCGCACTGGGGTACTACTTTTCCCTGGAGAGTATCGTGCTGGTCACTCTTTGGTGCATTGGAGTGGTCTCCATCATGGCGCTCACTGTCTGGCTAGCTACTAGCCCTTCAGTCGAAAAAACAGTCAAAAGATTTTTTTCACCTTTGTCGAGGCTGTAAAGGTGGTAAAGAGAGGCGGCACGCGCAAGCGGTGCCGCCTTTTAATTTTATATAAGAATATGCTATAATATGGCTAATATGGAAGAAATCAGAAAGGGTATAATAAATGCGCCGATAGTAGCAGAGATGAAGAAAAGCTATCTGGATTATGCGATGAGCGTGATTACGGGCCGTGCGCTACCTGATGCGCGGGATGGATTAAAGCCGGTGCATAGACGTATACTATTCTCGATGTATCAGCAGGGGCTGCACCCTGGAGCTAAATTCCGCAAATCGGCAACTGTAGTGGGAGATGTGCTCGGGTCATATCACCCGCATGGTGATATATCGGTATATGAGGCGATGGTGAAGCTGGCGCAAGACTTTGCTACCCGTTATCCGCTGGTATTAGGTCAAGGAAACTTTGGCTCGGTAGATGGTGATAGTGCAGCGGCTTATAGATATACAGAGGCCAAGATGAGTAAAATAGCCGAGGACATGATGAGTGATCTCGATCGCGATACAGTAGATATGAAACCCAATCATGACGGCACAAAAAAGGAGCCAGTGATATTGCCTACCACTGTACCAAGTCTGTTGCTCAATGGTACTCTAGGTATTGCTGTCGGTATGGCGACCAACATACCGCCACACAATCTGCGTGAGCTCATCGATGCAACTACACATCTGATCGAGAACCCATCAGCTACTACTGATGATCTATGCGCATATGTAAAGGGTCCAGACTTCCCGATGGGTGCGGTCGCCTATGGGGCAGAGGATATCAGACACGCATATACTACAGGGCGCGGTGGAGTGATG
Organism: bacterium; assembly: GCA_043775745.1. Classification (GTDB taxonomy): domain Bacteria; phylum Patescibacteriota; class Minisyncoccia; order Phycocordibacterales; family UBA5272; genus JAMIGE01. The sequence goes on from JAYVSD010000044.1 coordinate 6,993, forward strand.
GTGCGGGGTGAGGCCGAGATAGGGGAGACAAAAAATGGCATGTTCCAAATCATCATCACATCCATACCCTATCGCGTAGTAAAGGCAACTATGCTCGAGAACATAGCTGCGCTCATCACAGATAAAAAGATAGAAGGTATCAAAGACCTACGTGATGAAAGTACTAATGATATCAGGGTGGTGATAGATCTCAAGGGTGGAGTACAACCTCAAAAGATTTTGAATTATTTGTATAAGCATACAGAGCTAGAAAGCACATTTCACTATAATCTGGTCGCGCTAGTGGATGGTGTACCACAAACCTTGACACTTAAAACTGCCTTAGAGGAGTTTGTCAAACATAGGAAAATAGTGGTGAGGCGTCGCTGCGAATATGATTTACGTAAAGCTCGTGAGCGTGAACATATTTTGCTTGGTTTGAAAAAGGCCTTGGACCATATAGACGAAATTATCGCTTTGATCAAAAAGAGTAAAGACGCTGATGAAGCAAGGACTAATCTGATTAAAGCTTTTGACTTTTCAGAGCTACAAGCCATAGCGATATTAGAGATGAAATTGCAAAGGCTCGCCGGCCTAGAGAGGAAGAAAATAGAGGATGAGTTGAAAGCTATACAAGAGGTGATATCTCATCTCGAGAGCTTACTAGCAAGTGAAAAGAAAATGCTTAAACTTATTAAAGATGAGCTTTTAATCGCTCGCGAGAAATTTGGCGATGCTCGTCGCACTACTATAGTCGCTCATAAGGCCAAAGACTTTAACCCAGAAGATCTAATCGCAGATCGAGAAGCGGTACTAGTCTATACATCAGGTGGCTATATCAAACGCATCGATCCAGAGGAGTTCCGTGTGCAAAAGCGTGGCGGTGTAGGCGTGATAGATCTGGATACCAAAGAGGAAGATTTTGTGACTATATCTCTTTCTACCAGTACACATTCTGATCTACTCTTCTTTACTGATAAGGGTAGAGTATATCAAATCAAAATGTATGACATACCAGAAGGTAAGCGTGCCACAAGAGGTAAGAGCATACAAAATTTCCTCCAGCTCATAGATGGAGAAAAAGTCACATCCATATTACCAATGAGTAAAAATGAAAAGTCAGAAGCCGAAACTTCTATCATGATGATTACAAAAAATGGAGTAGCGAAAAAGTGTGCTGCTAGCTCATTTAAAGATGTCAGGCGCAGCGGCATCATTGCGATCAAGCTAGATGGTAAGGATGAGCTACTCAGTACTATGTTTACTTCGATTTCTGATAGTGTGATAGTCACAACCATAGATGGTCAATCTATACGCTTTGCTGATTCTGATGTGCGTGAGATGGGTAGACAAGCAGGTGGTGTGATTGGTATCAAATTAGATGCTGGCGATCTAGTCATATCAGCCCAGTCTATACCAGCCAATAGCAAAGGCGCCAAACTACTCATCTTGACAGGGAATGGCTTTGGTAAGATGACTTTACTCTCAGAATACAAAATACAAAAGCGTGGCGGAGTAGGTATCAAGACAGTCAAAGTTACAGATAAAACTGGCAAACTAATGGTTGCTAGGGTAGTATTAGGAGGAGAGGAGGAGATATTAGCCATCTCTCGTGGCTCAGTAGTAATACGCACCCCGATCAAAGATGTGCCGACACTAGGTCGTGATACTCAAGGTGTACGTATCATGAAGCCCAAAGATGGGGACAGTATCGCTAGCTTGAATTTGTTATAATTATGTATTTGCAAAATGGTTCTAATAATGTTATTATATCTTTACTATGAAGAAAGACTTACACCCTAAATACTTTGTTTCTGCTGTTGCCACTTGCGTTTGTGGTGCCACATACACCGTTGGATCCACAAAAGAGAAGATCTCTATTGAAATTTGTGCTGCTTGCCACCCCTTTTATACTGGCCAAGAGAAAGTGCTAGATACCGCTGGTAGACTAGAGAGGTTTAATTCTAGAAAAGCAAAAGCTGTAGCGAAATAATGCAAGATATAAAAATATACCTAGATAATCCTCGTACTCAGTACTTGGCTTTAGAATATAAAAAGCTTCAACATGAAAAAGAAGAGTCAGAAGCTATGCTCTCTGACCCTTCTTTGGCTATGATGGCCAAAGAGGAGATAGATGTACTGGATCTGCGCATGCAAAATCTGTATGATGACATGAGCTCTACAGCTGATGCCAGTAAAGAAGAAGAGGACAAACCCAAAGCGCTCATACTAGAGCTACAGGCCGGAGCGGGTGGTGATGAGAGCTCGCTATTCGCAGCGGAGCTTGCTTATGCTTATCAAACTTATGCGACAGCCCATAATTGGGGTTGGAAAAAGTTAGACGAAAGTGTGTCAGATGTGGGCGGTTACAAATATGCTACTTTTGAGGTCAAGAGCTCGGCTGCTTATGATGCGTTACGCTATGAGACGGGTGTACATAGAGTACAGCGTGTACCAGAAACAGAGAAAAATGGTAGAGTGCACACCAGTACTATCACTGTATCGGTCTTACCTATCAGAAAAGTCAAAAATGTAACCATCAATCCAATTGATATAGAAATGGAGCTATCCAGATCAGGTGGTGCGGGTGGACAAAATGTAAATAAGGTAGAGACCGCAGTGAGACTGATACATAAGCCTACCGGTATATCAGTACGCTGTACAGTAGAGAGATCACAGCTTAAAAATAGAGAGATGGCACTCGAGATGTTACAAGCTAGATTAGATGAGGCAGAAAGAGAGAGATTCCAGGCTGATAGTAGAGAAGAGAAGAGATGTCAAGTTGGTACTGGTGATAGGAGCGAGAAGATACGTACTTATAATTTCCCTCAGGATAGAGTGACTGATCATAGGATCAATGAGTCTTGGCATGGTCTACCCAAAATTATGAGTGGGAGTCTAGAGCCTATTATAGAAGCCTTATCAAATTTTAAGGGTGAATGGTCACATGACGGAGAAGAGTAGGGGGTATTTCTGTGTATAATCTTTAAAAGATTATAGGTCTTTGATGTATAATGAATGCATAAGTATATATGCATACCGACAAATATAAAAAATATTTCGTACCTAGTCTTTTACTCTTGGCTTTATTTACTATTATTCCTCGTGGATTTGCAGCCACGCCAAAGTCTGGTTTGCCTGTTTTAAATAATATATCTCTGGGAGTATATTGTGCCTTTTCACCTTTGATAGAAGGTAAATGGAAAGACTGCTATTCCAGTAATGGTAAGATAGTAGTCAAAGAGACAGCGGGTGACCGCACTGTCAGTACAGCTACCTCTACCACCTTGATAAATACAAATAATTCAGCCATCAATTTTCCTAAAGCAAATCAAAGTGCATCAAGTGCTATATATGTAAAAGAAATAGTACAAGGGCCTACTGAGATAATAACGAAATATGTATCAGTGCCTGGACCAGCAGGTCCTGCT
>JAYVSD010000045.1:0-2626 GCA_043775745.1 bacterium
ACTTTAGTCAAAGTCAAAGATCTAGAATGTGTAGATGCGGTCACCATACTACTAAAAGATGCGATAAAGCCTAATCTGGTACAGACGCTCGAAGGCACGCCTGCCATAGTTCATGGTGGACCTTTTGCTAATATAGCATTAGGTTGCAACTCTGTGATAGCCACTAGGGTAGCCCAGTCATTAGCGGACTATGTAGTGACCGAAGCTGGATTCGGTTCGGATTTAGGGGCGGAGAAATTCATCGATATAAAAGCTAGACTCAATCATATAGACATAGCAGCAGTAGTGCTAGTCAGTACCGTGAGATCAATCAAATATAACAGTGGTACTGAGAATCTACTTAGACATGTGGATAATTTGAAAAGTATCTTTAATCTAAATGTAGTAGTTGCTATTAATCGATTCATCACTGACACAGATGCAGATATAAATATCATAAAAGACTCTCTAGATAAAATAAATTGCAAGTATGCAGTCAATGAGTCATTTGCTCTGGGAGGAGTAGGATCTGTGGATTTGGTGAAGGAAATCAAGAATGCAATTGATCCTTTAAAGAAACAAACATATACCTACGAGTTAGATGATGAGATAGAAACTAAAATACAAAAACTTGTAACGAGAGTGTATAGAGCGGATGGGGTGAAATATAGTGAAGAGGCTAAAAGCTTTATAAAAGATATGACAGAGGAGATGAAGCTATGGCCAATATGTGTAGCCAAAACGCAATACTCTTTTAGTGATAATCCAAAGCTTCTCGGTGCAGCACATGGCTACGATATACATGTGCGCGATATCAAAGCAAACAGTGGTGCGCGTATGCTAGTAATTATCTGCGGTGATGTGATGCTCATGCCCGGACTTTCGGCGGACCCCAAATATAGACATATGCATATCGGGGATAATGGAGAAGTAAGTGGCGTGGAGTAGATTCACTACATGTCATGTTATAATGTATGCATGGATAAATCTGCACGCATCGTCTTGGATATATTTTACGGTATTATATTTTTGACTATATTAGTCAGTGTGTTTTTTACCTATAAAGGTGTCGATGTATATTCTTTTTTTAACAAAAAGTATAATAGTGAAAGTCTTGGTACTACAACATTAGAAAATATAAAAATAGAAAAAATAAAAGAAGTGATAGTCGAAGGTCGTAAATATAAAGTGAGAGATGTGGATTACAAAGATACAACCGAAAGTAGAAAACAGGGGCTATCTAGTACGACAGATGACTATCTGTGTGATGATTGTGCTATGCTTTTCGTCTGGCCTGGTACTGGAGTGAGGCTGATGTGGATGAAGGACATGAGCTATGATATAGACATGTACTGGCTAGACTCAAACATGAAAGTGTTACACGTCGAGCATAATATAAAGGCTACATCATATGATGCAAAGCATACAGAAAAGTCTCAAGTATATGGTGCCGAGTACATGGCTAAGTATGTACTAGAGACTAAAGTGTATAAATAAAAAGACCACCATTGCTGATCTCTTAGCAAATAATTATATACTTGTCAAGAGTCTATAAAAGAGCTATAATAAAGATCTCTACAGCTATCGCGCTACAGTGATGTAGTGAGGAAAGTCCGGGCACAGGCTATGCAAAATAGCAGACATATAGTGGGTAACACCCATCGGGAGTAATCCTAGAGCTGCGAGCAGAGACGCTAGAGCGGCGACGCAAAAGCCCTACTTTTGTAGGTGAGGCTGACAGTGATGTCAGATTGAAACGGCTAAAAGCTTATATCTGTGCAAGGTCGTGCTTGACGTAAGTCATGAGTGCCGCTAGAGGTTATCAGTAATGATGATCGGAGATAAATGATAGCATAAATACAGAACCCGGCTTATAATAGAGTGCATATACCCCGATATCATAGTCGGGGTATATGTTATAATAGGAAGATGTATAATTTAATACAAAATATTTTTTATAAATTCAAACATTCTAGAGGCTTTCGTAGTACTATCGTGATTGCAATCATGGGTATAGCTTCTCAGTTGCTCGGTATGGAGAGAGATATACTCATGGCTAATCAAATCGGAGTGGGGGAGGCATTAGACATATATTATGCCGCGTTCAAGATCCCTGATTTTATATACTCAATACTCATCTCTATCGTAGCAGGCGTGACTATCATACCGCTACTATCCAAGGCCGTACATGAAAAGAATTGGAAAGAGGTAAGTCATAAATATTCGGCACTGTTTAACTTTTTTGTTTTAGTTACTTTGATTATTTGTGTCATCGTTTTTATCTTTATGCCTGGTATCATATCGTTCATATTTCCCCATACTAGTATAGTTTGGCAAAGCAAAGTGTCTGATTTGTCCCGCATCATGCTGATACAGCCTATACTTTTAAATATCTCTAATATCTTTGCGACTCTAGCTATGGCAGAAAATAAATTCATGACTTATGCTATAGCGCCACTATTTTATAATCTAGGTATCATTATTGGTATAGTCGGCTTTTATGATAGCTATGGTGAACGCGGTCTCATCTGGGGTGTAATATTGGGAGCAGTCTTGAATCTGGCTGTACAGAGTATATCATTTTGGACTTGTCATGTGAGACTATCTTTCAATGTTTGGGATTGGTCGGTAGTAAAAGAAGAATTGA
>JAYVSD010000046.1:0-2648 GCA_043775745.1 bacterium
GTAAAGGGTACATAACTTTTATCTTTCTTGTACTCTTCACTTGCACATACATAGCTGAGCATGCCGTTATTCATTTCCCAGGTATCTGTACAATCAAGCTTACCATCCTTGCCATAACCTTTATAGATGTGTTTACCTGCTGTATCGATGATAAGTTCCCAATCATTATCACCCTTCCCTTCTTTGTCTGTCCATCTGCCGAGTAGATCAGACTCAGTGAAATCAGACTGAGTAAAATGATCGGGAGATATTTTACTTGTAGAAGAAGATTCTACTATGAGTTTACTTGTAGTAGCTTCAAGTACTCCACTTGTCGATGTTGCAATGATTAAACTTTTATCTACTTTTAATGTTGCCTTTGGTGCAAAAAGAGATGGAGCAAGAGTTTCTTTGTAGTAGTAAAGAGCGCTTGCACTTCCGGCAACGATACAAAGCCCTACAGCGACAATTATTATTTTAGAATGGGAAACAGGAGGGGCTTCAATTGTTTGTGGGGAGAGATTTGTTGTAGGTGAAGTATTTTGGTCTACTGGTGCTTGTTCTGTTGTTGATTCCATATAGTTATTTTATTAAGTTTCTGTAAGGCCTTATAATCCAAAAGATGACCATCCCAAAAGGTACCAAAAAGATAACAAACAACCAGTACGTTTTTACATTTGATTTTCTGGTCACATAGAAAAGAGTTGTGCCTAGAAAAATAGATGCGAGTAGCATCCAAGCCACAAAAAAACTATACTTAAATTCATTCATACCAGACTCTTCATTGGTTGAGTCTAGTACAATCTTTGATATCTTATATCCATCTTTTGTTTTTATGAAGGTAAAACTTTCATTGAGGTATTTAAAAGACTCTCCCCCATCTTTCAGTGGCACTAAAAGTCTCGACTGTAGACTAACCTTAATAGTATCAGAAAAAGACGCTCTACTTGATGTCATTTCTCTAGAGAAGCTGGTCAGGGATGGCGCACCCATTGTCACTTTATCTGAAATCATCACTTTTGATGCTTCTTCATTTAGAGATTCAAATTCTTTCAAGAAATTTTGGTCTTCTTGATAAGCTAAACTATTTAAAGTACTCAGATCTCCAGACTGCAACTTTTCATTATACGTATTAATTATGATCTTTATCTCATCTGGTACGGATTTATTTATAAAGGTATTTACATTTAAAATTAGATATCCTACGCAGATTGCCATGACAGTAAAGAATCCTACAATAGAGTACTGTACTCTATTTGGCTGATTACTTTCTAGATTTATGGTTTTATCTACTGGCGCTTGTTCTGTTGTTGGTTCCATATGTTTAATCTAAAATATATTTAATTTGCCTCACATTTTTATAAAAATTTATCATATCTATATTATATAATATATAATAATCTAATACAAGGTTATTATCTACCAACTACCACTAGACCCTCCGCCGCCAGACGATCCCCCACCAAATGACCCTCCACTACTACCCCCTCCAAAGCTACTACCCCCTCCGAATCCACTTCCTCCTCCAAACCCTCTACCATTTTTGCCAATTCCATTTTTAGAAACAATAAAATCCATCAATAATCCGACACAGAAAAATACTATCATCAGTACTGACCCGACAATAAAGTTACCTAGAATAAACCCTAATATAGCACCTCCAATCAAACCAATAATACCCCCCTGCCACCAAGATTTGGTTTTAGCAAGATAGTAAGTAAGGAAATTAAATCCTAATATTAACACAAAAAATATAATCTCTAATGTACTACTATTTAAATTAAAAATACTATAATTTAGTTTTTTATTTAAACTACCCGCATACTCTGTGTCACCTTCCAAGATTTTATTTATAGCCATCACTCCATCAGTAATGCCACTATCATAATCACCAGCTTTGAATTTGGGGGTAATGACTTTGTCGATTATTTGCTTGGTAGTCAGATCTGGCATTATGCCTTCTAGACCATAGCCTACTTCTATACGCATCTTATGATCATTTATAGCTACCAGTAACAGTGCGCCATTGTCTTTACCTTTTTGACCTATACCCCAAGATTTTAAAAGTCTAGAACTGTAGTCTTCTATGGTGTCACCATCTAAACTTTTTATAATTACGACTGTCACCTGATCAGTGGTGGTAGCTTCTAACTCTTGTAACTTTGATTCTATATTTGCTACTGTAATAGCAGACAGAGTCTGGGCATAATCATACACATGTGCATAGTGATCAGGCTTGGGAAGTATGTCTATGGCTGCATATACATTTAGATTTACTGCCAGCAAGAAAAACAATAGAAACTTCCTAAAGAGATTCATTTTAGATATTTACTTTAGGTGCTGTAGCGGCCTCTTTATCACTTTTAAAGTATTCACGCATAGAAAATCCAAACATGCGTGCAATAACAGAAGCAGGAAATGTCTTTGTCTTTAAATTAAATATTTGCACTGACTCATTATATCTCATGCGCTCTACCGCGATACGATTCTCTGTGCCTTCTAGTTGTGTCATAAGCGCTGTTACATTTTCTGATGATTTGAGTGTAGGATAATTCTCAGTTATAACCAACAGTCTCGAAAGGGCTGAGTCCATACTTTGAGCAGCTTTAACTTTATCATCTATATTTCTAGCTCCAGCATATTGAGAGCGAGCTTCAGCTAGTTTACCA
>JAYVSD010000047.1:0-7336 GCA_043775745.1 bacterium
GATGTGCATACTTCGCATTATGGTCGTGTATGCCCTATACACACACCAGAAGGTCCAAATATTGGTCTCATTTTGAGACTTTCTATGTATGCCAGGATCAACGATTTTGGTATTATAGAAACTCCCTATGTAAAGGTTAAGAAAGGTAAAATTACTAACGAAATAGTTTTTATGAATGCTCTCGAAGAAGAGAAATTCATTATCGCTCATGCGGGAGCAAAGAGAGATAAAAATAATAATTTAACTGACACTAAAGTTGAAGCTAGGAAGTATGCTCAGCCGGCACTGGTGGATGTGACGGAGGTAGATTATATAGATGTGGCGACAAATCAAGCCTATTCTATTGCGACTTCTATGATACCATTCCTCGAAAATGACGATGCAAATCGCGCTCTCATGGGGTCAAATATGCAGAGGCAGGCGGTACCTCTAATGATACCTGAGGCTCCTTTGGTGGCCACTGGCATAGAGTCCTTGGCCGCTAAAGATTTAGGTCGTATGGTATACGCTGAGGAGGCTGGTGAAGTGACTTATGTAGACGCTAGTAAGATTACCGTTAAAACCGGGAAGAAAGATAAAGATTATACACTAATCAACTTTGCTAGAACTAATGCTTTTAATATATTCCATCAACGTCCGGTAGTGACAAAAGGTCAGGCTGTGGAGCAGGGAGATCTACTCGCTGACTGTTCTACTTCCGATAATGGTCAGATAGCGCTGGGTCACAATATGACCGTGGCTTTTATGCCTTGGAATGGAAACAATTATGAGGATGCCATCATCATCAATGAGAGACTAATTGGTAATAATAAATTTTCTTCTATACATATAGAAGAGTTTATCTGCTCGGTGCGTGATACCAAGCTAGGAGCTGAAGTCACTACTCATGACATACCAAATGTAAGTGAGAATAAACTTAAAAATCTAGACGAGTACGGTATAGTGCGTATTGGTGCTGAAGTGCGCCCAGGAGATATATTGGTAGGTAAAATCACACCCAAAGGTGAGACGGAGATGTCACCAGAAGAGAGGCTACTTCGATCTATCTTTGGTGAAAAAGTACGCGATGTCAAGGACTCATCTTTAAGGCTTGATGGAGGTAAACGTGGTCGTGTGATCGGTATCAAGATATTTTCTCGTGATAAAGGTGACTCATTGGAAAGTGGTGTGATACAGCGCATACATATGGAAATAGCTCAAGTTAGAAATATACAAGTTGGAGACAAACTAGCAGGTAGACATGGTAACAAGGGTGTGATCTCGACCATACTTCCCGAAGAGGAGATGCCATTTATGGCAGATGGCCGCACTGTAGATATAATACTCACACCGCTAGGTATACCATCCCGTATGAATCTAGGTCAGATTTTAGAAATGCATCTCGGCTATGCCGCAGACAAGCTAGGATATCAAGCGATAGTACCACCATTCCAAGGTGCTGTAACAGATGAAATCAAAGCTGAGCTGGTAAAAGCAGGTATGGATGAAAGCGGCACAGTAGATCTATATGATGGTCGTACAGGAGAGAAATTCGACAAGCCTGTTGCGGTGGGTATCATGTATATACTTAAATTGCATCATATGGTAGAGGATAAAATACATCAGAGGTCTATCGGGCCCTATTCACTCATCACGCAGCAGCCATTAGGAGGTAAATCTCAAAATGGTGGACAGAGATTTGGGGAAATGGAGGTCTGGGCACTAGAAGGATATGGTGCTTCTAATATATTACGTGAAATCTTGACTATCAAATCCGACGATATAGAAGGCCGTACCGCCGCCTATGATAGTATTATTAGAGGTAAAGAGATAGGTTTGCCCAAGACGCCAGCCTCATTTAATGTGTTACTTAATACTCTAAGAGGATTAGCGTTGGATGTACGACCTATAGGAGGTGGAGAAAAAGAAGAGGGTACGACGATAGGAGAAAACGTAATAGCAGATAATAATTAATAACAAATATGAAAACTATAGATACAAGCAATTTCACAGCTTTGGCTCTCCAACTAGCTAGCCCAGAAGCGATACTTTCATGGAGCTACGGTGAAGTGACCAAGCCAGAAACCATCAATTATCGCACCGGCAGGAGCGAGAGATTTGGACTTTTTGACGAAAGGATATTTGGACCTGAAAAGGATTATGAATGCTATTGTGGTAAATATCGTCGTATACGTTATAAGGGTATTATCTGTGAGAAATGTGGAGTAGAGGTCTGTAAATCTATAGTGCGTCGTGATCGTATGGGGCATATAGGTCTCGCTGTACCAGTTGCCCATATATGGTTCCTTCGTAATGTGCCTTCGCGTGTGGCTCGTATTTTAAATGCTACTCTTTCTGATGTGGAAAAGGTGGTATACTTTGCTGGCTATATCATCACCAAAGTCAATATAGCTGAGAAAGAAGAGCTACTTAAGAATCTAGATGCAGAATTTAAATCCAAAATCAAAAATACTGTAGATGAGAAAACTGCCGAGAAGCTACGTGAGCTCTTGCTTGTCGCCAAGCGTGAGATCGAAGAGATCAGACCCTGGAGGATATTAGACGAGCTAGTGTATCATCGTTTTGTGTTACGCTATGGAGCGTGTTTCGAGGCTGGTATAGGTGCCGAGGCTATATATAATGTGTTTAAAGGCATAGATTTGGCTGTGCTGGAGTCAGAGATCAATGATATTATCGCCAAAAGCAATAACACGGATAGAGAGAAACAAGAGTCTAGACTCTCTCTCGTACGTGCGATGAAGAACGCTGAGCTACGTCCTGAGTGGATGTTTATTACTGTGCTACCAGTAACACCTCCTGGCATACGTCCGATGGTGGCATTGGAGGGAGGTAGACATGCGACTTCAGATGTAAATGATTTATATAGGCGTGTGATCAATAGGAATAATAGACTTCTAAAGCTAAAAGAAATAGGCGCACCAGATGTGATATTGCGTAACGAAAAGCGTATATTACAAGAGGCTGTGGATGCTCTTATAGATAATAGCGCTCGTCACGGCGATGCTGCGGTAGCGCTAACAGGTCAAAAGAGAGTGCTGAAAAGCTTGTCAGATAATCTAAAGGGCAAACAGGGACTACTCCGCGGTAATTTACTTGGTAAACGTGTAGACTATTCAGCACGTAGTGTGATAGTGGTCGGACCAGATCTGTCTTTGGCTGAGTGTGGATTACCAAAGAAAATGGCCCTAGAGCTATTCCGTCCTTTTGTCACATCCAAACTTCTAGAAAGAGAATTAGCTTATAATATAAGAGGTGCCAACAAACTTATCGAGGACAGTATACCAGAGGTGTGGGCTATATTAGAAGAGGTTATACAAGGTAAATATGTGTTGCTCAATCGTGCACCTACACTGCATCGTCTAGGTATACAAGCTTTTATGCCACGTCTGATCGAAGGTAATGCTATACAGTTACACCCACTAGTGTGTGAAGCCTTTAATGCGGACTTTGACGGAGATCAAATGGCGGTGCATCTACCACTGGGCGATGCTGCTCAGCGCGAAGCTCGTGAGTTGATGGCAGCAAATAAAAATCTACTCAAGCCAGGGTCCGGAGATGCGATTGTAAATCCTCGTATGGACATGGTGCTAGGCAGTTATTGGATGACTACGGTGATAGAAAGTGAAAAGGGTGAAGGTAAATACTTCTCATCGCCAAACGAAGCCATCACCGCTTATGACTTTGGTATAGTGAGTATGCGTGCCAAGATACTAGTACAACCCACAGATAAGCCGAAATATACACAGTTTGCCGGCAAATATTTCGAGACCACAGTAGGCAGGCTTAAGTTCAATACTGTTTTCCCATCAGATTTCCCTTATATCAATGAGCAAATCAATAAAAAGAAAATGTCTGTGTTGTTAGACAATGTTATCACTCGTTATGGAGTGGAGATAGCGCCTAGTGTGATAGATAAACTCAAAGACTTTGGTTATAAATATGCTACAGTATCAGGTACTACTTGGAACATCAATGCGGTAGAAGAACCTAAAGAGAAAGATGCGAAAGTGTTACAAGGTTGGGAACGTGCCGAAAAGATAGCAGAGATGTACAAAGACGGTCTTTTGTCTGAAGAGGAAAAACATAACAAAATCATTAGCTCATGGCAATCGATAAGGCAAGACATAGAAAAGATGCTACCTATCACAGTGCAAAAAAATGGCTCGGTAGATGATCTTATCACTTCTGGTGCTCGTGGATCTATGGCACAGCTAATACAGTTGGCTGGTATGAAAGGTATAATGCAGAACAATTCTGGAGGTCTATTAGAGTTCCCCATCACAAGTTCTCATATTAAAGGATTATCTCCTTTAGAATTCTATATTGCTACTTATGGTGCCCGTAAAGGTAATTCTGATACCGCGCTCAAGACTGCTCAAGCGGGATATCTTACTCGTCGTCTAGTAGACGTAGCCCAAGATGCAATTATCACCGAAGACGATTGTGGTACTACCGATACTCGTACCATGAGGAAGAGCAATGTGGTGGGTATAGAAGTCCCTCTGTCTAGGAATATTAGAGGTCGTGTGATAGCAGAGAATCTAACCGTTGAGGAGAGCGTATACAAAGTTGGCCACCTCATCTCTAGAGAGGATGCTCAGACTATAGATGCAGCTGGTATTGTAGAAGTCAAAGTGTATTCGCCTATGACATGTAAATCTATATATGGAATATGTCGTAAATGTTATGGTCAAGATATGGGTCGTAACAAATACGTGGATATGGGTGAAGCTGTCGGTATCGTCGCAGCTCAAGCTATAGGTGAACCAGGAACTCAGCTTACTATGCGTACTTTCCACTCTGGAGGTGTAGCAGGAGCTGACATCACTCAAGGTCTACCTCGCGTAGATGAGATCTTTGAGAAACGCACACCTAAATCAGTCGCAGTGGTATCACATACCAACGGTGAAGTCATAGGCATAAAGAATGATAAAACAGGACGTGTGATAGTGGTGCTATCTGACGATGACCAAGTGGCCAAAGGTAATAAGAAAGGTAAACAAATAGAGTATGATATAGCTTATAGACGTACACCATTGGTCAAAGTTGGAGATAAAGTCCTAAAAGGTCAGTTACTAACTGATGGATCAGCAGATATAGATGAGATCTATCGCTATGCTGGGCAGCTAGCCACAGAGGACTATATAGTAAACGAAATCAACAAGGTGTATGAGTTACAGGGAGCATCCATATCTCGCAAACACGTAGAAGTAATCATCAAACAGATGCTCGGTAGAGTAAAGATCAAGAAGGCTGGCAATACTAAATTCACCCAAGGTGAAGTGGTAGAGATCTCGTCCTACAGAGTAGAAAATAATCTAATGGAAGAAAATGCTACCGAGAAAGCTGAAGCTATATCTCTCATATTAGGTATCTCGGAAGTGGCCCTTTCTACTGATTCATGGTTATCATCTGCTTCATTCCAAAACACTACTCGTGTACTTATCGCTGCTGCCACTCGTGGACAGGTAGACGAGCTCAAAGGTTTGAAAGAAAATGTAATCATCGGACGTAACATCCCCGCAGGTACAGGTATCAGAGGTATATAGTAAATAATTTTATAAAATAATAAAACCCCAAGACCAGCGCTCGGGGTTTTGTTTGGAGGGTGTATCACCTTTCGAGGGTGTTTACCTCAATTTTTGGAATTCTTGACCCGGGGGCGGGTTGCCAGCTTCAAGGATAGCTTTCAGTTTGTTTTGTCTTATGGTGCCACGTGCTTCCGCGATTTCTTGAATAAATGGTATATTCTTAAAACCGTGCCACGCTCCCCAAATCAAAGTAGGGAGAGCGATACTGAGATTGGTAGCGAATAGCACGCCTTTTAGTCCCAGTCCCCATATGCCATTTGGAGCTAATAGCCATATCACACTCTGGCATGGGATGACAGAAAGAAGTGTCAACATCAAAACAGATTTTGGTATCGCCACGCCGTAGGCGATTAGCAAAACTAGGATGAGCAGCGTCATGGCCATCAACGCGAAAACAACAAGGACTTTGTTGGGGTCAAAGTCTTTGACCTTAGAAATGAGGGGGGTGTTCTTCTCCTTGGAATCTATGGCTGCCGCCTCTTTTCTTGCTCTGGCCTCAGCGTCAATACCTACTTTCAGGGTGGTGATGGCGGGATCTATTGGGGTTCGAGGTATTTGCTCACCGATTTTCGCTGAGCTGACCACCGATAAGGTGGTCAGTAACACAAAAAGAAAGCTTTTTAACTTTTTGACACTCATGATTTTCTCCTCATATGGGATTTATGAAGTCACTCAATTGTGACTCATTTCACCCAGTATTATACATTATTTTTAGGGGTTTGTACATCTGTTAGTTTGTGAGAAGTCTGGGCAGCATGTCATAGGTTTTATGCTATAATACAGCCATGACACCCATAGAGCAAATCAAAAGTAAATTAAGTATAGTCGATATTGTGTCTGGCTATATCAGGCTAGAGAGGTCTGGTGCCCAGTGGAAAGCCAGATGTCCATTTCATCATGAAAAAACCCCTAGCTTTTACCTTTCTCCGGACTACGGATCATATCACTGTTTCGGTTGTCAGGCTCATGGTGATATATTTGGTTTTGTGGAGAATATAGAGCACATACCATTTGTTGAAGCTTTGAAACTGCTTGCTGATAGGGCGCAAGTATCGCTCGCCAGTCACAAGAGAGATAGTAAAGACAAAGATACCAGACTCATAGAGATACTCACTTTAACCAAAAGTAAATATATAGAGAACTTTGATAAGTCAATAGAAGCCAAAGACTATATGGCTGGGAGGGGAGCCAATCCTAACTCTTTGGAGAGTTTCGGGGTGGGTTTTGCAAAGAGTGAGTGGCGAGATCTGTTTGGCTGGCTCGCCTCACGCGGTATAGCTCCTGAGGAGATGGTGGAGGCTGGGGTAGTGATAGCGACTGATGATGGTAAATTTTATGACCGGTTTCGTGGGCGTATTATGTTCCCTATATATAATATCAGTGGGGCTGTGGTAGGCTTCACTGGACGAGTGTTACCAGCATATGATGATGGCAAGACAGGCAAGTATGTCAACACGCCAGAGACAGAAGTGTATCACAAGAGTAATATACTCTATAATTACAATAGAGCAAAGAAAACCATGGCGATCTCACGCGAAGTAGTGCTAGTCGAAGGGCAGATGGACGTGCTGATGAGTACGCAGGCAGGGGTGGAGAATGTGGTAGCTGTCTCAGGCACTGCTTTTACTGATTATCATGTAAAGATGATAAAGAGGCTCGCTGACTCAGTGACTATGTCTTTTGATAATGATAAAGCTGGTATATCGGCTAGAGATAAAGCCATCAATATGTGTCTAGCAGAGGGG
>JAYVSD010000048.1:0-5623 GCA_043775745.1 bacterium
TGACAGAGGGCTTCAAACATGGCGATCTACGGATATTGCCGGGTCTCAACGGCCAGGCAGGCCAGCGAAGGCGAAAGCCTCGACGTTCAACGCCGTCAGATCGAGGGTGGCTACATAGTCATAGTCACGGGCACCGTTGATCCTAGACATGATTTGATAATCACTGCCACGTCGTACTAGTACTAGACTGTATGGAGTACCTTCTACACCAGCCGCCGCACCATCTGCTATATCAGCTTGGAGCAGAGCCTTGGTGCTGCTAGCATTTTGACAAGTATTAAATTTACTTATGTCTAGTTTGAGACCTGTGGCGATTTGAGTCATCACCATCGCGATTTGATTTGGCTCAAAGCCATTGTTAGATTTGGTTTTGTTAAAAATTTCTTGATTGTATTTATCGTAAATCTCGGCACCGCCTTGTTCTCGGGCACAGAGAGATGCTAGTGATTCGATTGTCGCTTGTGGATGCATAGGTAGAGGATATTTGCGTGTAGCAAAGCCGATTTTACCTTTGTAATTATCTCTTATTTTAGATACGGTGCCAGTTTCGAACATTTTACAAAATGGGCATTCTGTATCTGTATAAGTGAGGAATATCACATCATTGTTGGTCGACCCCATTAGCATTTCATTTTTTGCAAATGACCTACCTTGAAATATTTTTTCTGGGTCTATACTCATATTATTCGTACCTATACGAGACATACCTATCACTATACTCACACCGATGATAATAGAACTGATAATAATAGCTGCAGATGTATTTAATTGATTATGTTTTTTGTTTTCCATATGTTATCATTATAGCATATATATGTTGATCAAAAAACTAATACTTACCATCTTGACTGACTTTGTGCCTCTTATACTTTTTATACTAGTTTATGATAGAAGGGGATTCATAATGGGCACTAAAGTCCTAATAGTTGCCACTTTATTATCTATAGCTTTTAGTTATTATAAAGAAAAGCGTCTACCATTGCTGCCCATATATATAGCATTAGTAACTTCGGTATTTGGTATGCTTACTTTAGGCACCCATAATCCAAAGTATATACAGATGCGTGATACATTTTATGACGGGTCTTTTACTGCATTATTGCTAATCACTTTGTATAGCGGGAAGTTGATTCTCAAAGATATGTTTGGGCATATATTTATAGGATTAAATGAGAGAGAGTGGGTCATAGTGACCTGGAATTGGATTATACATTTTGGTATATTGGCAGCAGCTAATGAAATTATAAGGAGATTTTTCCAAGAGTATTGGTTGGATTATAAGTCTATAGTCATACTCATCACTATCTTGCACGGTATGGCTTTGGTATATTACTTTAGAAATAAAATATACATTAAGTCCAAGCCAGAGTTCCAAGGTTAACTTTTCATCTTTTTTATGTTAGTATATATTGATTATGGAAAAACCAAATACAGTAGATAGTAAGACTAACTTTTGGCAAGCGCATGAGTCTATACCGAGCATCAATGCTGACGAGCTATTTCATCTGGGGCCAGTGACTATTGCAAATAGTACCATGTTTACATTTTTGTCTATTTTTCTTTTTATTATAGTTATAGTTTATGCCCGTAAATTCAAATTGATACCTGGCACTTTCCAGCATTTGATAGAGATGTTTTATGAATCAGTACTCGGGCTCATAGCTCAAATAGTAGGAGATAAGTCTCATGCTCAGAAGATTATGCCAGTTGTGGGCTCTATATTTGTATATATACTTTTATCAAATTTACTTATGATGATACCAGGACTATCATCTTTTACTTATAATACAGGTGTAGAGACAGTGCCACTAATCCGTGGTGGCACGGCAGATTTCAACACCACTTTTGGCCTAGCATTGGCAGCTGCAATCACCATACAGATTATCGCTGTGCGCCAGCGAGGTGTCTTTGGCCACCTATCTCACTTTGTACAGATAGATGGCATAGTCAAAGCTTTTAAAGGTAAAAAGTCTTTGGGTCAAAGAGCGGGTGAGTTCGGTACCGGCCTCATACACTTTATGGTAGGTCTAATCGAGATAGTCGGTGAGGTGGCAAAAGTGATATCATTGTCACTAAGACTTTTTGGAAACATGTTTGCTCATGAGATACTCACCATCATCATCTTGGGATCATTTGCTATATTGCTCCCTGTGGTGTGGATGGGCATGGGTCTCATCGTAGGTATAGTCCAAGCGATAGTGTTTACTTCACTCATCACTGTGTATTATAGTTTGGTCTTAAAGAAAGCACATTAGCCTTTGCATATATTCTTGTAAGTGATATAATGTGTATATGATAACGATAAATAAAAGCAAGATAAACCCATTTTCAAGTTTAAAATTATTTCAGACGTATAAGTCTTTTGGCTTGCTTAATTTGAAAGGAAGGAAACTTACAGATAGTACAGAAAATTGGCTGAAGCATGTGAAAAAAACTAGAGAGGACTGGAACTAAATAAATATTTTATATGCCAGATAAAATTTTGTTGGATACAAATATAATAATACACTATATACAAGGAGAGTCTATTTTTGTTAATTATTTGAATAGTAAAATATTAAATTATTCTGTTTTGTATATAAGCACGGTTGTAGTGGCTGAGTTATATAGCAAATCAAATATAACAAACGAAGAGGTAGAGCTGATAGATGAATTTATAAATAAAATAAATCTAATTTATGTAGACCTGAACATAGCAAAGACTGCAGGCTTCCTCAGACAGAGGAGTAAAATCAAAACTCCAGACGCTTTGATCGCTGCGACAGCCATATGTAATGGTCTAAGTCTAGCCACAGAAAATGACAAAGATTTTTTAAATATAGAAGAATTAAAATTGGAGAGCATACCTTTAGTATAAATAGCACAATAAAAACCACCATGCGGACCCGCATGGTGGTTGTCGATCGAGCAGTCTCGACCGAATTGGCGACCTACGAAGCCGCGCTCCAGATAACACCACCCAGTAAGGTGAAAGCACCAGACATCACCAAGCCGAAACCCCAGCCTTCTTGGGGTCTCGGCAACAGGGCGACGCACGCGCTCATTGAGAATAGGCCGGCAAGTGCCACGGTCGTCTGTATGAACAGCCGATGGTCAGGGTAGTCGATTTGAAACCACCGCATCATGAGCCAGGTCACAATTGCTATTAAAATAGCGACGAGGCGAATGGTAATGGGGAACGCGTTGACAAGAGACTTCATGGGAATTTCCGGTGAGGTGGGTGAACATGGTGGTCTCGACTCATGTCGTAGTATAGCAGAGAGAAAGAGTTTTGTCAATGGTTGAACTAAAAGGATATCGGTGATATTCATCATGATGGATCGAGTTTGAAGATGGAGTATATAATTTATTTAGCACTCTGTGAAAGTTTGCACAGGCCTATAGCTTATCTAGATTTAAAGCTTTTATGAGAATATATAAAATTATGCTATAATTGTTTATAATAAATTAAATAAAGTAATTTTATAAATCACAAATACATGTTAGATAATATAAATGAAAATATAGAAAAGGTGATAGAGTGGTTTGGCGGCGAAATGCGCAGTATACAGACAGGGATTGCTAATCCAGCGGTACTAGACTTTGTAAAATTAGAAGTCTACGGCTCATGGATGAATCTAGCTCATGTGGCATCTATAGGAATAGAGGATGCCAAGACTTTACGTGTGATACCTTTTGATAAAAGCGTAATCAGTATGATAGAGGGTGCTATCAATCATGCTGATCTGGGTCTCTCTGTCATGTCAGACGGTGATGGTATACGTGTGATATTTCCAAATTTGACCACTGAGAGGAGGGTTCAATATGTAAAGATGGCTAAAGATAGATTAGAAGAAGCCAAGGTGCGCATACGACAAGTGCGTGAAGAGATAAAGAAAAATATAGAAGCAGGAGAAAAGTCTGGTGATTATGGTCAAGATGAAAAAAAGAAAATGCTAGATAAAATGCAAACTGTTATAGATGGAGGCGTAAATGATTTAGAAAACATCTTTGAGAAAAAACAGCAAGAAATAATGGGGTAGTATGATATAATACTTTTAACAGTATAAAATATACAATCAAACAATATGTCTATAATTTCAATTTTACTTTTTATAATAATCTTACTCATACTGGTGATGGTGCATGAGCTGGGACATTTTATGGTGGCAAAGCTCACAGGGTGCCGAGTGGATGAGTTTGCATTTGGCTTCCCGCCCACAATATGGAAAAAGAGTATAGGTGAGACAGAATATAAATTAAACGCTATTCCTATCGGTGGTTATGTAAAGATATGGGGCGAGGATGGTAGCAACCACAATGATAAAAGGATGTTTACCAATAGGCCTAAATGGGCTCAGATAGCAGTACTCATTGCTGGTGTCTTTATGAATTGGCTCTTGGCTTTCTTTATATTTTTCATACTTGCAAAAAGTAGTATGTTGGCCTCAGCTAGTGACCCTCAATATGCTAATCAAATTACCAATCCTAAACTTATAATAGAAAGCGTAAATAAAAATGGTCCAGCTTACCATGCTGGTATTAGAGACGGGTATCAAATCACTCAAATAACAGTAAATGGTAAGAATGCAGATCTCAAAAATAGTGATACCGTAAGAGATTTCCTCGTGACAAATATAGATAATGATATCCATATAAAATGGAAGAATGGTAATGACCAAGGCGACTCCATAGTTACGGGTGTATATGGTATAAACAAAGATAAGAAAGCCATAGGCATAGCCTTTGATGTGGTAGGTAATCTAAAGCTAAACTTTATTGACTCTTTCAAATATGCCATCAAAAGAGTGTATGTTTATACAGTGGAGACTTTTGGTGGATTGGCTGAGCTAGGTCGTGGCATAGTGATGGCAAATAGAGATACCTTAAATAGTGTATCAGGTCCTGTGGGTATAGCCAAGATAGTGGGTCAGCAAGCAGCACACGGGTCACTAGCTGATGTGGCATTGCTCGCTGCGATATTATCTATCAACTTGGCAGTCTTTAATCTATTGCCTTTCCCCGCACTCGATGGGGGTCGTATCATCATGGTGATATATGAAGCTTTGACAAAAAAGAAAATCAAACACAGTGTTGCTTCGATTATAAACGGCATAGGTTTCATCTCCTTGATTTTGCTTTTAATAGTTGTTACTATTAATGATATCTTTAAGTAAATAATTAATTCCATCTGTCTTATGAAGCAATCACAACTTTTTACAAAAACTAGTAAGCAGGCACCCAGTGATGAGGTGTCACTCAATGCTCAGCTACTTATACGTGCCGGCTTTATCCATAAAGAAATGGCAGGGGTTTACTCCCTACTACCTTTAGGCTTAAAAATAGTAAATAATATCAAGCGTATAGTAAATGAAGAGATGAATGCTCTAGGATCTCAAGAGATTATAATGTCTTCTTTGCAAAAGAAAGAAACATGGACTGTTACTGATAGATGGGATGATGAGAAGGTAGATATATGGTTCAAATCTAAACTTAAAAATGATACCGAGGTGGGCTTTGGTTGGTCCCATGAAGAGCCGATTACCAACATGATGAAAACCCATATCCATAGCTATAAGGATTTACCTAGATACACACATCAATTTCAGAATAAAATGCGTAATGAAGTCAGGGCTAAAAGTGG
>JAYVSD010000049.1:0-4566 GCA_043775745.1 bacterium
TCTACTTGCTGTATCACAGTACTAAGATACTGGGTACTGCCAGAAAGTATCAATACAACCTTATTTTTTTCATTTACCCTATAGTCCATATTTCTCCAATATACATCTTTGTTGGTAATAGTCTCTATAAACCTTAAGGTTGAAGTTATAACAGGATGGTGTTGGGAAATGTCATTGAAAGCTACCAATTTATCCAAAAGTGCATGTATATTGACAATTGGTAAATTTTTTAAACTCTGATCATATTTTTTTACCTCCTCTACAGCTACGGCAGCTTTCTTGTCCAAAGCTCTGTCATAATAGAATATACCAGAGCTTACCAACAAACTAGCCACTAATAATACATAACCAAAGCTTACAAACGGATTACTAGGTTCAATCTTTTTGATATCATCTTTGTTAGCCATAAATCCACCAGCCGCGTTGACCAACTTGACAGCTCCGATTGTATTTGTATTATTTGCTGTTTTTGGATTCATGATTTTTTAATAAATTTCTTAAGCGATAAACCTGTAGCTACAGCATATGAAGTTCCAACCCTATCAATCAAATCATTTAAATACTCTGGGTATTTAATTCCTTTAAAGCCTACACCCAGCCTAGTCGGAGAATTGAAACAGCTCTGCAATTTCATAGATATCATACATGCGTGCGCATTACCCCCTACAAAAACTACTTCATCTATATCTAGATTATACTCCCTTTCTAAGTTTTTACCGATATGCCCGAGCTCTTCTAATAGTGGATAAGTCGTTATGTCCATAATACTCATAAGTTTATTATCATCTATCTCCCTGTTAATGAGTTTTCTTTTTTTAATTTCTGTATCTCGATAACCAGACTTCATGAGACTATTTTTGATTACAGTTGTAATATTATTACCTCCTATTTGTATAGTATTACTTTTATAAAGTATACCTTTACTAATAAGAGTGACGGTAGAAAAAGCTCCCCCGGTATCTACCAAAAGATAATTTTTATCTGTCAGTTTCAATGACCTAGCAATTGCAAAGGTTTCCATTTCAAACCCCAATATATTGATCTCGGCTTTTTTAAATATATTTATATATCTACTTATCATTGATCTTTGTACTGCTATCACCGATAGCTTCATACGATTTTTAATCGTATCTGTCTCTATGAGCCAGTGATCTATTACTAACTCTGATACCGGTAAAGGTATATATTTTCTAATTTCTAATTCTATCACATTGTTTAGATCTACACCTTCTATTTTTCTAATGTCTATAGTAAAAAGGTAAGACTCCACTGCAGGTATAGACACATACACATTTTTTAAATTTATTTTACTAGAAACAAATAGATCTCTGAGTGCTTTGGCTATGCTCTCATCTCCTAAATCTACCGACTGGCCATATTCTAGCCCAGCATAACTAGCAAGTTCAACCTCTCCATAATTTTGCAATGTTACCCCTTCATTATCTTTTACCAGCTCCACCACCTTTATGGTATTGTAACCTATGTCTACGCCGACCCCTATCTCTTTACTATTATCTAGAAAGTTAAACATATATATAATATATCATACATATACATTACTTTATAGCATATTTACTCACAGCTTTTAATGACCTACCAGATTATAATCTCTTGACTACTCTCCCTTTGCCTCCATACTCATCTATCTGTACTGCGACACGATCGCCAACAAAAACTTTAATTTTATTAACTCTCATGCGTCCACCTATATAAGAGATAAGATCCTTTCCATCTTCAAATTGAACACGAAAAAGTGCTCCCGGCAAAGCTTCAATAACTCGACCATTTAAAATCTCTATATCTTCTTCGTCTCCATCTTTTTTCTTCGGTTCTTTATAAGGTCTATAAACTTTGCGCTTCATAATTATTCTTGTATTTGTTATATCTTATAATATACCATATTTGGGTCATTATTCATAGCATTCTACACTATTCTACTTTCACGGTGATCCTTGCTATGGCTGTTGGGAAGCTGTGCACCCACAAAGGTCTCAAGCTTTGGCTCGCTGTATCTACACCCACGTACTTAGACATAATACTAGTAAAAGTAGCAATATCTTTACCTATCAATTCACGCTTTAGAGCTTCTCCATCGATGGACCATTTGATGTTACCTTTATATTCTACTCCTATTTGCACTACATTATCTTTTAAGATGTTACTACTACTTGCATTAATATTTGATATGCCTATATTTTTCTGTGTCATGTAGACTTTTAAATCATTTAAATTTTCTATCTCTACTGTATCTGTACCGTTATAAGAGTTTAAATTATTTTTTATTATTGCCATTGCTAATACGCTTTTTGGTATTTTGATTATACTAGCTTTTACTTTTTGGGTATAAGTATTTAAACTTGGGCTCTTTTCTAATTCTACACGATTATTACTATGTGTAAAAATTAAACTATCTTTGACTATCACATACTTATCATTTTGATAAGCCAACATCTTCTCCCTAAGTTTGATCTCTAACCCGTTAGATAGTTTAGACTCTACGTCCTTTATATCTTGATCTGATATTGTATATTTCTTACCTTTTTCACCACCAGCCATCTCCGTATCACTTTTAGCATTGATACTATTATATTTAGCATTACCTTTTAGTCCTGGTATAGTAAAATTACTAGCGGGTATATTATACTCTTCACCATATGTATCAGCCACCGCTAGTACTTTTATAGATCCTGGTCCATGCTCTGTTTTGCCTGGCACTACGACATTACTGTCTATACGAAAGATCTTACCATCAACTGTTTCTAATCTTGTATTCTTGACTAATTTTTGATTATTTTTGTCAAAGTTATTATATATGGTGACAAAACCTTTAGCTTTGGACTTTACATCCACCGAGCTAGATTTCTTAATTTCTGCATTTGCACTATCCTCTAACTCATACCTTTCATACTGAGTGACACTACTGTTATTCAAAAATATAACACCATTTTGAGATACAGGCTCACTTCTAGTTTTTATACTAACTGTGGCACTATTCCAAACAAAAGTGAGCATGTAGATCAAAATTGACAGTATTAAAATTATCAATAGACTTAGGCCTCTTAATTTCCAAGATTTTCTAGGTTTTTTGATTTGACGTCTTCTCAAATAATTTATATCTTCATTGCTCCCCTTCTCAAAGTCTTCAACTTTATTATCTATCTCTCTCCTCCTGGTACGCAACATAGATGCATCGCTAGCATGACTGCGTATTATGGGGACACTACTAGACTTTGAGTCCAAGCTTGTTGCTCTTCTTATATCTTTCATTTGTATTTATTATAACATGAGGTTGCATATTTATGCCCCTTACAAACTGTGTATAATTATAATTACGAAGCGTATCTGCATACCAGTTCAATCTATGTCTCATCGGATTTGCATCTATAGCTCCATCTATGTCTAATATATAATGCTCTGGTATACACTCTATAACGTTGATCGTTTCCAACATATACAATATACCGGCGAGGAATTCGCCTTTATCAGCCCCATATATATAGCCGTAATTATATATATGGGTATGCAATTTATCACCCTCTTGTATATAACTAACCTCGGTAGATCGATCTTTAATTTGTATATTTAAATGATTATGCATGCATAATTTTATGGTACTATTATATTACCTTCTAAAATACCCTCTTTGTTCTTGTTATTTTTTGGAGATAAAGTTAGCACTAGTTTAGAATACTTTTTTACTTCTACTATTACGACCATGTCAGTATCACTATCATCTGATTTAGTATATTTTACTATTACTTTATTATTTCCTTTCTTTAAATTAGTTAAACCACCGGACATAGAAGTAAATGTATTGCTAGAATCTTTATCTAAAAATACTTCGTCGTTTATAGTAACTATAACTTTTGCATACTTGATGACGATAGAAGCAGTATAGCCTTTGACTAAGCTAATCATCTTTGATGTAGTAGATGCGGGTGAGCTAGTAGCTATTGTAGAACTAGTAGCTATTGTAGAACTAGTAGCATTTATCATCATTGGAGTATCGCTGGAGCTTTCTACTTTAGGGCTCTCCTTATTTACATCTGCGCTTTTATTATCATTCTGACTGGCGACGCTATTCATATCTGTTTTTGTATTTACCTTAATTACCACTTCAGGCTCTCCACTACTAGGTATCATGAGGTCTGAGATAGTATCTTTATACATATATGCAGCACCGGCTAGAGCCGAAAGAAATAATAACACTATTATCAAAGCTATAAGTCTACCTTTGCTACTAGGCTCCACACCCATGTCAGCAGCATTAGTATTTACACCAGTAAGGTTGGGTGTAGTTGATATTTCTAAGGGTGTAGAAACAGACATAGTATTTATATTGGTAGCACTATTGTTTGTGTTGTTGTCCATATATTATTGATATATTAGTAAGTATTATATTATATAAATAATTATACTTCAATAGTATATATAACGCTAATCATTTATACACTAAAATCAAGAGTACCGGTAAAATTAGAAAACATTAAACTTGATAAGTAAAAAAATTGTTAAGAAAACTACTATTACTGTCAAGCTATATGCTGTGACTTTATATCCAAAATG
>JAYVSD010000050.1:0-14469 GCA_043775745.1 bacterium
AGACCAGACATCATCTTGCCTCCGATTTTACCCCCCAATGCTGCTGCCTTCTCTCCTATTCCATCCACCATTATTACTGAGTACTCTACCGCTTTTTGGAATACTACAATAGTGATAATGGTAAGTACAAATTTGACTAAAGCATTGCCTTCGACCAGATTTTTTGTAAATTTCATCACTTCTATAGCTAGCCATAAATTGACCATCATCACCGGTGCCATAAATGCTCCTCCAAAGAATTTCTTGGTCCAATTACTCACCCAATCATCAAGATTAAAGAAAGAGTTGGGTGGTAATATACCCCCCATAAACATAATGGGTGAGGTGATAATACAAAAGAACATAAGTACGGTACGAGAAACAAACACCATGGTCGCCTGAGCGAACACTATCGCCACCGCTGCTGCCATAATGATAAGTGAGAGCATACTAGCTGTATCACTAATGCCGCTAGCAGCCTTGAGAGATGTAGAGGGGCTTTGATCTATATCCCCTGCTACTGCCGCAGGTGACTGTAATCCTATCACTTGCATGAGTTGATTACTGATACCCGCGTTATCTCCGAGAGCACCATAAAGAGTACTTAGGTTGAGAAATTTGTATTGACCATCGTCAGTCGCGGTGATGCCACCATAGATATTGAGTGCAAAGATATTTGTAAAATCTAAAACAGCTTTGCTAATAGGGAAAGAGAAATTGAGTAATATAGCAAAAAGTACCAGCTTTACCAGGTATTTACGAGTTTCTAACCCCTTGCCAATGATAATATAAAAGATGGAAACAAAGAAAAAGAAAAGTCCGATGATATTACATATGTCTCTCACCATAGACCAAGCCTGATATATAGTGCCAGTGCCATTCTGGGCTATCTTGGTATTGATAGTAAATAGTGATATATTGACCACCAGGTCGAAACTCCTTGCTGCTAAGTATAGTCCAGCCCCAACCATTTTCATAAGTGTGTATTTCAATATATAGCACACTCCACCGTCGAGTAGACCTAGTACACTCCACGATATATCACAAGGTGATGGTGGGCTTGGACTAATCACTGATGGCGGTGTACAACCACCGCCAGATTTTAAATTTCCCATAGGATCAACAGAGGGTGTCGTCCCATCGGCGCACTCACTTGAGGGGGGGGCTGTGGGGGTAGTACTTTCAGCGGGTGGAGCAGGAGTTGATGGTAGAGTGGTCTCTCCTCCATCCTCGGCGTGAGCTATAGATGGGATAGGTATGACAAAATTTAAGACGGGGGATAGAGTAGTAAAAGAGACAGAAAAAATGAAAAGTAAGACTAGAAATCTCTTGATAAATTGAACTTTAGATATACTAAACATGTTTAAATTATAACATATAAGGAGTAATCATCAGATATATATATCACCAGATAGTCAGATGTCCTAGTATAGGTGTTATAAACTAGCCGTGGTTATCATAATCGACCGTATTATAGCCACCACCACCTCCATTTATACAGGATCCATTTGACCAGTAGCCTGATCCTGAGCTGTAGCATTGACACTCGGCGATTTTGGGTTGTAAGTTAGCAATCATATCACCTTTGGCAATTATTTTACCCTCTTCGTTTCTAGGGCCAATTATCTGCCTATCATATTGTTGATATTTATTATCTGCCATTTCGGCGGCTTCTGATCTTTTTAGGTTGCCATTATCTATATCAGTATTAAATGATTGATATATAGCTTGTATGGCGTTTATATCCTGAGATTTTGTAATAAAATCTATACCCCTCCTAGTCTGCTCTATTTTGCTGGGTATATTTTTTACATCGCTTATATAGGCTGATAGCTCAGTAGACATTTTGGATTTTCGATCAACAAGAAAATCTTTACTGCTTTGTACAAAGTCTGCATTACCATTAAGACCACTTACACAAGAAGACAAAACATTGAGCTGGTCGTTATAAGGAGAGAGTAGTCTGATACTCTTTTGTATATTGATCAAATATAAGTCGTTTGAGCTAGCTACTGACCTCATATCTTTGACCATGTTTGAGCTCAGAGATAATATCGCTGCAGGTGTTACATTTACTATAGTTAGATTTGTTTGATTATAGGCTGGGGCTGGGGTAGATGCATTAGGTTTGGTAAAGCCTTTGATCACGTCATCTATATTTTTGTATTCTCCTGCTAATGATCTATTTATATTGTCAGTACCTTTGACTACTTCTAATTCTAGCTTGCTTGTCGCCTCATTGATGACTTTGAAACCTCTACCCACCAGATCACCAAGGAAGGCTGAAGCTACAGAGTTGATGCTTTCGTTGATTTCGTTGGATAGTTGAGCTTGCTTTACTGGATCTGTGACTACTTCATTCATCATGGTTAAAGCTTTTTGACCAGGAGAGGTAGATTGATATTCATCACAAATCTGCTCAGTGTTACCATTGACTGTTACATTTTTTTGTCTTACACATTCTTTCATATTAAAGAAGCCATTACCGCGATTGAGTTCAGATGTAGACTGGCTTTGCTTCTCAGTTGTTTGTTTATTTACTCTATTTAAAGCGAGACCAAGTCTACCTACTTGAGTATTTCTCTCTGAATTTTGGGTGATATCTAACCAGGATCCCCAGCCACCACAAGTAAAATTTTGTCGAAAGCAAGTATCTAGCAGTTTCGCTTGTTGCTCAGGAGTGACACCATTAGCACACAACACATCTCTCGCCCTTCTCGTCTCGGCATCAGTCCAGCGTTTGGATCTAGCGAGTAGACCAAAACCTTCTGCGGAGCATACATTATTTTTAATGGTGATACCTAAAGTAGGAGTGATAGTCTTTTGGAAGGCTGCTTGACTGTTGATTTGATTATTCCTAATATCCTTGATAAGTGCATTGGACACACCCTTAGTGGAGTCTAAAGCAAACTTTGTTACGTCATTAAGCACCAGCTTGGCCTGGTCCGCTGCCATGTTGCGTAGCATTTGTTCTGGATTAACTAGAAATGAAGGCTTTCCTTGATAGCCACTTTGTATCCAGCGTACCATGCCATTGGTCATCTGTCGGAGCATCATACGAGATAGCTGATAGGCGATACCGTCTAAGAAGGTCTCTTTATTGGCGGCCATAAAGCTAGTATATTTTTGAGCTATATTAGCGCCGGTATTTATAACCACCTCTGCTTGATTGATAAGAGCGGGTATGGACAAGTCGGCTACGGTGGTAGAAAAGACAGCAGAACCAGACCCAAGCGCTGAAGCTTTTGGTATATATAAAGTAAAATTTAAAACAAAACTAATTATTAAAATTAAAGAAAGAATGGGGGATTTTGTGAGTTTTTTCATATTTTATCTGTTAACTATAGAGCCCGGATCTTTGGCCCCAAAGACTACATTTTTATTATCAAAGAAGGTTTTGTATTGTTTGATGAGATCATTATATTTTTTACCGCTAGATTGTAAGTTCTTCACGGCTATCATGGCAGAGAGCGAGTCGCTATTAGCTTTCATCAAGGAGACCTCAGTGTCTCTGGCACCAATAAGACTGATCAAAACTTGTTTGTGTAACTCAAAAGCTTCACTGGGTACCTTTATTTTATAAATACCAGATATCATTATATTCAAAGAGTCTACATTGGGTTGTAAATCCTTCAGTATGTTTGCATCTTCTTTTTTTAAGAAAGCATCCATGACGGCCGCTTCATTGACTTTAGGATAGTAGACAATAATGAAACCAAAGAGTTTATTAGCATAATCCTTGATGGCTTCACGACTATTATCACTTACAACTATTATATTTTGCTCTTTTATATCTATACTTTTACTTGTCAAGGCCTGATCGGCTATGGCTGATGCTACCGCCATCACCGTGGGGGTGGTAGTGTCTTTGCTTGTATTTAAAGTATTAGCAATTGTATATATACTTTTAGCTACTTCGTCCGTGAGATTGAGGGTGGTGGTAGATTCGGTAGAGAGACTGGTATTTACTGGGCCAGTATTAGCCGAATTGGGGTTGGTGCCCAATAGATTTTCTCTCCAATTGGCGATGCCATCATTATCTGGATCGGCATTAGCATCTTTGACTATATAGTCTAGGCTATTGGGTGCATAGTCGTAAGTGGTGTCAGCAGTGGTATTTTGATATAAGTATTTATTACCAGTGTAATAGCCGATGATTAAAAGTAGGACAGAGATAACAATAGCAAGAATAATTTTATTAATGTATTTGTTTTTTTGTCCTGAATATTCAAATTCCATATTATAATTATACATTATAATAATCTTTATTAGTTTTATTTATCCACATTAATAGTAAAAGGTTGAGACTTTTCTTCGAAATAGATTAACTTATTATTTTTAATTACAAAACTAGGACCATCATTGCTCACCTGTATTAAAGGCACTCCTATATAAGCGCTGTTGATCTTTTGGCTCATTAGTATAATTGCATACATCCATCTAGATTGATTAAAGATAGAAAAAGATGATTGAGCAAAGATCAAGTCATAATTTTTATTTTTCAAATCTTTAATATAATCAAAATAGAAAAATTCAGAACAAATCATTGTTGTCCATCTATATATCTTCTCTCTTTCTGGCAAGTTTAAAAAGTTGATTTTGTTTATATCTGTATAAAAGTCAGTCGGTGTAGATGATCCAAAGCTGAAAGATGAAGCTGAATTTATTGGACTCAAGTATGGTCTATATTCATAAAAGGGGAACAAATAAGACTTTTTACGTATAGTAATACCAGATTGAGGGTCTATATACAAAGATGCATTGATTAGTTTCGTTTTTTTGTCAGTGTCAGTAGCCACGAGACCTTGTAATATGGGTGGACCTTTGTATTTAATTTTAGTATTGAGGCTTGGTTTATAGATAATCGTTTCTGGTAAAATCACCAGATTAGCATCTTGATTATTTTTTATAATATAGTCTAAGCGCTGGTCATTTTCTTTGTTTGCTTTATTATAAATATTTTGTAACTGCATCTGGGTGGTATCTATATGTGTTGGCATATGTGTGGGTATGATTAGCATGTTGATATCTGGATAGTTGCTACCACCGACCAGTTTTTCTCTCTCTTGATAAACTAGATTTTTGTAATATACATAAAATATTTGTAAAGATATTAATATTATTAAAATAAGCATAGCGGGTAGTTTTTTGTTATGTAGGCAGATTATTATTAAAGATAAAATAAAGCTTAAATAGTATATATGTCCAAAATAAGCCAAAGATAATAGCGGTGTCATAGACAGGGCATTTGCAACTGAGAAAGTAGCATCACTAATACCGACAGTGCTCTCATGTCCCCAGAAGAGTAAAGATAAAATAAAACCTCTAATATATTCCGCGACACTTAGAAATAAAATTGTAAAAATAATTTTATTTTGATATGGTATCCACCGCCAAATTAAATAAGTTAAACTATATCCAGCCACGACAGTCAAACAACAGATTAAATAAAAAGCCAATACCTCTAGATTATTGATAGCAGACAAATTGGGGAAAGAGATGGCAGATAAAAGTGGCGAATGAGAAATCAAGGCCCACACAGTAAATAAAGTTAAGAATTTTTTAACAAACTTTTCTTTATTTAATAAAAGCCTTATTAAATAAAAAGCAAAAGCCAAACTTATAAGAGAGTATATATAGCTAAAAATAAATGTTTCCACCCTTCTATTGTAACATTTTCTGCACGAGCTTGCTCGTCTAGGCCGATGTCTTTGAGGGCGGAGATAATAATTTCACGTATTTCTAGTGTTGAATTTACCTTCATTAAATTACTTACCAAATATTTCCTTTTGTATTGAAATCCTCCTTTCAAGAGCTCGAAAAATAGCTGCTCTGCTCTACTGGAATCTTTAAAGCTATTAAAAAAGTCATTGTTGATATTTACTATTGACAGCACAGCGCTATCAACTTTGGGCTTTGGGTAAAAAGATCCAGCTGAGACTCTGGTCACTATATGTGGCACACCATACACCTTTACTGCGATAGATAATATACTTTCTTTGTGATCTCTCGCGACTATACGCTCTGCGACTTCGCGTTGTACTAGCACCACCATCAGTGAAGGTTTGTGTGTTGCACTTAAAAATCTCTTAATTATAGCACCGGTAATGTAATAGGGGATATTGGCGATGAGCTTATAAGGAGTAGATAAAGTAGAGATATCATATTTGAGTATATCAGCATTTATGAGGGTAAAATTATTTTCTTTAAATTTATTTTTTAAAAGTTCTATCAAGTCTCTATCCATCTCTATCGCTGTCACCTGTGCATCAGTTGCAAGTAGCCCCTCAGTGAGGAATCCTCTACCCGGTCCTATCTCTAAGACATGATCACCTTTTTGTATATAGCCAGCTGTCACTATAGCTGCGCGAGCGGCGGTAGAGGTAAGGAAGTTTTGGCCAAAGCTTTTCTTGGGTTTCATCGCAGCATTATAACATATTAGTCCCAGTCTATGCTCGTGAGGGTGTCACGGGCTACATAATGTATATCGTGAAATAGTCCTATAGACTCATCGACATCAGAGAGGAATACACTCGGAGCATTGATAGACTTTTTCCCAAAGATAGTACGCGCTTCAGCATGGGTGAGATAGAGTCTCTTTCTCGCTCTCGTGACAGCAACATAAAAGAGTCTCCTCTCTTCTTCTGACTCCTCTACATTTTTTTTCTTTCCCCCAAAGTCCATATGAGGAAAGAGGTCTTCTTCGAGACCAGTGACAAAGACATAATCAAACTCCAATCCCTTGCTAGAGTGTACAGTCATGAGTCGCACACCAGGCTTTTCGGCTCCCACCACCCGCCCCTCTTCCGCAGATAGAGGGGGAGTCAGGATATCTTGATCCGATTGTAGACCGCTGTCTTCTAAAAATTTCTCTATAGCTTCAGATCCAAGTAAATGATCATAGCGTGTAGTGATAGAAACTAGCTCATATATATTGGCGAGCCTTTCTATACCATGTTCACCATCATCTTTGAGTGACTTTTCTATATCAGAGCTTTTGATCAGCCAAGCGAGAGTAGATGATAGTGTCTCTTTTTCTAAAAGATTTATTATTTCATCTAGCAATTTATAAGTAGGCGCCACCTTTTTAAGTATAGATACATTTAACTCTTCTTTAGCAAAGACCTTGGCTATGGTTGAGGGTCCGATTCCGCGTTTGGGGAATTCAAATACACGACGTAGATCTATCAGTGACTGCCTATTGATGGCACATTTCAAATAAGCAAGCACATCTTTGATTTCTTTCCTTTCATAAAATTTGGTACCTAGTAGCTGATAAGGTATATTCTTTTTGAGTAGACACTCTTCGAGTATGCGAGATTGGAAGTTGGCTCTATAGAGTATAGCGATTTCATTATCTTTTACTTTTTCTTTGATCAGACTGGCGATGGTGTCAGCTATCCATGAAGCTTCAGAGAGCTCATCCCAGGACGGTAGCACTTCTATAGGATCACCATTGGCGGCTTGTGTGTATAAATTTTTCTTGGTTCTCGCGGTATTTTTCTCTATACTTTTGTTTGCGAGTTTGAGTATATTGCCAGTACTACGATAATTCTCTTCTAGTAGTATCACTTTGGCACCTTTATAATCTTTTTCAAATTGGCGTATGTTTCTTAGGTTGGCCCCACGCCAGCTGTATATATTTTGATCCATATCCCCCACCGCACAGATATTCATATTTTCTCCGACTAGTAGTCTTACCAATTCATATTGTATATTATTTGTATCTTGATACTCATCGACCTGTATATATTTAAAGCGTCTTTGATATAGATCTCTCAGCTCTGTATGGTCACGCAGTAGATCACGAGGTAGTATGATGAGATCATCAAAGTCTACTGCTTGTTGTCTCCTACACTCTCTGATATATTCACGCCATACATTGGCTACTATCTCCATAGTGTAATTGATAGTGGTGGTGGCGTACATATCTACAGTGTGACCTTTATTCTTTTCACCACTGATTATATTTTTAATCTTGCTTGCCTCATATACTTTGCTATCCAACCCTAATCTTTCAATGATCTCTTTGACTATTTTCTTGCTATCGTCGGAGTCGAGTATGGTAAAGCTTTTATGCAGTTTCGCCCAGACATATTGCTCGCGGAGCATAGCTACTCCGAGTGCGTGGAAAGTCTTGATGGTTGGAGGATAATTATCATAAAGTTTCTCCTCTTCTAGTCTACTCACTATACGCTCACGCATCTCAGCGGCAGCTTTGTTGGTAAAGGTGATACATAGTATATGTCGTGGCTCTACACCGCTTTTTACTATATTGATTGCCCTCTCAGTGATAGTTTTGGTCTTGCCAGCGCCAGCGCCAGCCAGTATCAGTAATGGTCCAGTGATTTGATTCGCTGCTGTTAGTTGTTTCTCATTTAACATCTCACTATTATAACATGTATCTATATTAGACACCTACTTCTATTGCTTTGTTGCGCAGGGCTTCTAGCTCCTCGTCCTCTCTTACGGCAATATGTATGGACACCCTCATAACGAACTCTTCTATAGTCTCACCCTCTAAGGCTGGCATGTTTGTATCTTTTATTATTTGACTTAATCCATCAGCGGCAGTCTTTCTATTATTATCAGTGAGTGGCAATTGATCACCAATACTGTTGGTGGCATATACTATCTCAGCACCTCCCAATATATCAGATACAGTTAGATATTTGATACCTTCATATATATCGTCCAAATCTTTTTTAAATCCTAATTTTGAAAGTATACTCATATTATTTATTATTTATTATCTTTATTAGATTGGTACAATTATCAGTAACTGCCCCACTTTTTATATTACACATCTTTAGATCCGACTCATATTTTTGGCTGAGCTTACCTTTAAATAGTTTTAGAGGTATAGGGCCTGATTTATTGGCTTCTCTGGCTGCCGCTACTATATTCGCCACATTTTGTGCTATGTCAGCGCGAAACACTGGGAAAGTCTCTGTACCTTTTCCGTCGACAGTGCCTATTATCACCACAGCAAAAGGCCCCTTAGAGTCTCGATACCACCTCAGTATGTCTGACTGACTTGATAACACCTGCACAGGCATGTTCTTGACTTCTGATTTAGAAATGTTTAGGGCATTTGCCACTAGATGTAGACCAGCTATGTTTGGACCGCGATGCTCCGCTAATCGTATGAGTGGAAGTCTGAGTAAGTTCCAAGCGGAAGTTAGAGTATCATCTTTGATATCTATTACTTTTTCTTGGGTGCTTAGTCGGGGGTCCATATAAAAGTAATCAGCTGCATAATTCTTTATCCCGCTAGGTTGGTACTTTATAGCTTCATCTATTATTTGCTCATCTGTGTATGTTTTAACTTGAGGCACTGTTGCGGGGGTAGCGGCGGGTTTTGCCACAGCGATATTAGTAGGCGCAGTTGGTGTAGCGGCAGGTGTTAGAGAGGGGGCGGTAGTAGCGGTCGGCGTAGCATCAGGTATCACAGCCGCAGCTGGCTTTATTGGTGGCGCGACGGGTGCTTGAGGGGATAAGGCTCTAGAAGCGAGAAAAGCTGCTACTGCTACTGTTATTGCTGCCACCCCCCACCCCATCGCCCTCTTTGCTGCTGGCTGTGCAGATATAGGCATAGGAGGCAAAGGCCTCTGTTCTCCTAGTAGATTGGGGGTGACTACATTGGTGGACTTGTTTCTATCCGCAAAGAGACCATTGTCTAATCGTAATTTCACCCCGTCTACTAGAGCATACTTGTTCTGTATCGTTGTAGCTTTGGCGCCTACCGTGATAGATCCGCCAGGTATTATCATCATATCGTACCCTCCTTCCCAATTTTTTATTTGTCTTATGATATTTTCGTGTATCTCTGCACACTTATCTTTTATTTTTTGGCTAGCATCCATAGTATCATGAGCCACTTCTATTTTATCTAATTTAGATCTTAGTTCTGTGCTTAGATCCGATGTCACCTTATCATATTTAAATTTAAAATTATTCCACACAGCTTTTGGTATCACTGTTTGAGATAACACATTATCTGCTTTGGGTGTGGGCACAAGCAAAGCCGCAGCCGCAGATATACTAGCATCAGCCACTGTTAACGCTGCTGCCGTCTCTGTTTTATAGGCTTCTAGATTTGCAATGAGTTTAGTTTCTGCTTCGGTGTCCTTGGTGGCAGATTCGATTTGAGATATTTTATTTTCATATATATCTGGATCAGACATTGTACTTATCGTTTGGGCTAATCCACCAAAGACAATAGGCAGTACTATTCGATATTTCACACTATCTACTGTTATTTCTCTATCTGCTGTAGCTCTGGCTGCGTTAGTGGCGGCTCTACCAGGTATGATCTTTTTTGTTCTATTGGCATCTTTGATTCTATTTTGATATTTATCTACCAATACCAGTGCTTCTGATCTCACTGTATTTACCTCACCCACATTTTTTGCTCTGTTTAGTCTATCTCTGAGATTATCTATTTGCATTTCTATATTAGAAGTCAAGAAATTATCAGTGTCAAATCTAGCTTTCACCCCTTCCGCTGATGCCATTATATTTTGAACATCGGATAACAGTCTTTTTATGTTTATTAGTTTAGTAGTTTCTGTATTGGCCAGATTAGGCGTGTTTTCTATCTCAGACAATAGTGATTCTATACGTTGTATATATCTATTTTGTATATGAGTCATCTTTTGATCATATGTATTTGCATCTGATATTAGATATGGATCAAGGTTTATGGTTGGTATAGTAAACCAAATAGCGTCTATCTTTCTATCTATTATCTCTGCGGGCACTATTATGGTTTGTGCAACGACTGGATTAGGGGTGGTGTAGGGCGTAGCTACTGCTGGAGCGGATGCGGTCGCCGGTATTGACGTAGGGGCAGCGCTAATTACAGCATCGGCTTTATTTATAAAAAGTTTACAAGCAGCAATGATCGTCTCGTGAGATTTTTTCATGATCTCTAGCAGAACGATAGCCTGGGGATCTAATGTGCTGATGGATTCTATATCTGATATGCGTGAGTTTGAAAGTCTAACAATACTTTCTAGATCTCGTCTCTCTTCTGTGTATGTACTACTTGGATAAACAGGTATAATTCTTTGGCCCAGATGTGAACCAGATGGTAAATTTAGTCTGGCTGATATTGCTTGATTGAGAGGACTTTGTTTTTTTGATATTTTCTCTAACTCTGTTCTTAGTTTTACTCCGGAATCTAATATGTTATGCTCATCACTTAAGTCTAGTCTGTTAATAAAGGCCTCCATCTCTGCATCTGTAAGTATATTAAAATTTTGTGCGGCAGCAGGCACATCTACCATCGGAGTTGTGAGTGGTAATAGATCATCAGGCAAAGGGAGATCAGCCAGCATAGCATCTGTTGCTATATCCGTTGTGGGTAATTCAATTGAAGACGCATCCTGACTAGCGGGTTTTGGTTCATCTCCATTATTGAAATTTATTTCATCAAAAGGATTTGACATATTATTGTGTATCGTCGTTATTAGCTCCCGACAAAGCGGGTGTACCCGACTTTGATAATTTTTCTAGGGGATCCACGCCTTGTGCAGCACTAAGCGTTACCACTTCTTCTTGCAAACGTATTGCCTCTTCATCAGCTTTTTGTTGGCGTATACTTGCCAATCTATTATCAGCAGTCTGATATGCTGGAGTACTTTTAAGTAGTCGCAATTTATCTACTGTAATTTTTAGTGTATATAAAGCTAAAATAATATTCTTTTTGTCTTCTGGCATAGCATCAACAAAAGCCTTACCCATAACAGCACCACCACCAAGCTGGGTAGCTTGGTATATAAGGGCGCCCAAGTTTAAAAGTCTATTACGGGCCCTGTCTATACCTCTATCATATTTTGTCTTTGATTCTATTAGTAGATGTACCATTTCATCATCTGTATTTTTCATTTTGTCTACCCATGTTTTTAATGGCAATCCATGCACGATCACACCTGTATTATCTTTGCTTATTATCGGAGACGGCTTGTATGCATATTGTGAAAAATGTGGGTTGTTCCTCATCATGATATAGTACCTGGTTAGCACGTCTTCTAGATGTTCTACATCTTCTAAAAAGCTTTTCTCTTTTAAGATATCAGCAGCCCTGGCATTAACATCTCTTTGGCCTGGGCCGGGGCTTAATAATTCGCCCAGAGTGACATCATTATTGCCATTGCCAAGCTCTTGTTTTATCTCTTTAATTTTGCGCTCTATGTTTATGATTGCGTTAGCAACAGTAGTGGGGGCCAAGTCATTAGTTAAAAGTGACATGTCAGGCATTAGTCGTTTCATTTGTGCTGCCACTGTTAGTATCTTTCTATAACTGGCACAAGCTTTTACTTTGGCTAAATCTATTTTAGATTGATCGGCATCTATAGCTACACGCCAGTATATATGAAATAGATTTTCCCTAGCTCTTTGTTCTGCTCTTGGTATTCTTGATTTTAGTGGTTCAACTTTAGCCATGAGTAGTCTTTTTGCGACATCTGCGTCTGTACCACTAGCAATTGACTCACTGTATGAGCTCACAGCTCCTATATAATCTACAGACAGACCATTTACATTAACGAAGTTACGATCTATTTGTTGTTCTCTCCGGCGAAATTCTACTGGTGTCATTACTGATAGTCTGGTCTCATATGTATTCAGTCTATAATTAACTTCAGCAGATAGCCATTCATTACTGATAGACTCAAGATCTAGACCATCTGCACCATTACTTTTTTCAATTATCGCTGTATTTATTTTTGTTACTACTCCGGATATAGACCTTAGTATAGACTCTGTTATTATCATACTAGAGCTATGCAGATGCCTTGCTTTTATTCCTGGATGTTTTGAGTGTGCTCTAGTTTGGTGAGCAGAAATTGTTATAAATATGGCATCGGCCAAGAGATCCACAGCTTCGGTAGCCTTCGCTGATAACATTATCTGGTTATACACAGCTCCTAAATTAGTTCTTGCTTCAGCTTGTATTGTGGTCTTGTCTTCATCATACAAATATTGCCCACTTATTCTGATTTTGGGTGCTGCATCTGGTCTCTTCTCCTCTTTAGGCTGTTGTGCTGATGGTGTTGAATCTTCCATATCTATATGATAACACATTTATACTTTTTGCACGCATACATTATTCACAAATTTAATATTACTATAATGAAATTTCTGAAAAAGGATTTGTGGGGGTATTTTGAGTTTCTTCTACAATAGGAGGCTCTGCAGGTTCTGTATCTGGAGATAATAAAACACCATCTTCTGTTACTATTATGCCAGCTTCTGCCATGTCATCTCTCGGAGAGACCTTTGCTTGTCTGACCACACCCACATCTTGCACAAAGTACTTTTGATACATCTTTTGCATCAATTTGGTCTTTATTTTGTTTGCTATTGTAATATCGAAATCTTTGTTTGGGTAAATTTTTGTAAAAGAAATGTCTATTAGATTTTCACATAGATCATAGAAGGCCAAAGCATCTCTATTTGTATACATAGTAGACACCCTATTTCTAAGTTTTGCTAATTCTACAAGTACGGCTTCCTCTATGGCAATTTCAATTTTATATTCTTCTAGTTGAGCATATAAGTCTGCAGTCTCGGTGTTAATTTTTATTATTATATCCATTACAGACACACTATCCGCATGCTTGGGTGTGTATCTGGGTGGTAAATTGACTTTAGAGAATATCAGCCTATAGGCAGCTAGTGCCTGATCTTCGGGCACATATACGGTATCTTCATCTATGTCGCCAGACGTAAACACATTGGCCGCCTCTTCCAAGGTTTGTAAATATAATTGTTTTTGTTTTATCAATTTATCTATATCAGATATATATAGTTTTAAACTATATTCGAGCTTAGCTTTTTGCTTTTTAAGCATCTCTTTATTTTTTATGACTTCTACATCTTCTACATATTGCAGGCCATCTATTTTTCTTTTTCTAGCTGTAATAATATCTTGTCTCTTACCCAATCTATTGTATAAATGAACCATTTTAAAGTCATCTCTATCTATTTCATCTAGCGGACTTTGTGGTTTTATCTCATTGGGATTATCAATTCTATTATAATTATATTCTTGTAAATCTTGACGCCTATCATGAGTCAAGCTGTGAGCAGCTCTTATTATATTTCTAGGTATAGATAGTTGATGTTCTGTTTTATCTCCTAAATCTATTATAGATCCTAAATGTTCTGGAGAAGTATCTATTCTTGGATTCATGCATTGATAATAACACACTCTATATTCTTTATGGAGTAAAATATCCCCAACACAAAACCCCCCATTGATGTTGTGCATTGTCAATATTGCTTTGAGTTTAGGTTTAGGTTACACTTATAAGATACACATGAATAAAAAGTTAATAACCCTCACGATGATGAGCCTATGTATAGGCTCCCAGATGGTGGCACATGCGGGTACACTAAAAGATATATACAGCTCTTTAAAAAGTAGTATCATAAAGCCAGCGCAAGCTATGGAGATTAAGAATGGTAACTCACAAACACTTG
>JAYVSD010000051.1:0-8787 GCA_043775745.1 bacterium
GGTTCATATTTTAAAAGTCATTTAATGCTTCTATATTTATTTTTGGATTAGATCCAGATGCATTTTGATTAAAAGTGGGATCTCCAAATTGATCACGTGACATCTCAGAAAAGCTAGTACGTTTAGCATCAAAGATTAAATCTATATGTCCAGTAGCACCATTACGATGCTTTTCTATAAGTAATTCTACTTGATTATTGGTTTTATTATCATCTCCATATTTATCTTCACGGTGTATAAACATGACTATGTCAGCATCTTGCTCTATTGACCCTGAGTCACGTAGATCTGACAGGCGAGGTTTACCACCACGTTGCTCTATCGAGCGGGATAGCTGAGACAGAGCTATAACAGGGGCGCGGAACTCTTTAGCTAACTGTTTTAGGCTACGAGATATGTCGGTCACCTGATTCACCATAGAATCATAATTTTTGGTTGTACTCATTAGTTGCAAATAGTCCACGACTATAAGTTCGATTGGTCTTTCTGCTTTCAATCTGCGTAATACCGAGCGCATGTTTACAATGTTGTTTGCTGGAGTATCATCGATATAAATAGGCGCTTTGGCAAGATCATTTAATCCATTTTGTAATCTCTCTATATCATGATGCATATCTAGATTACCAGTGCGTAATTTCCAACCATCTACCTTTGACTGTGCAGCTAGCATACGATCAAAGAGTTGCTCTTTACTCATCTCCAGAGAAAAGACAGCACAAAAGTGCCCGTGATTGACAGCTGCATGACGCACGAAGTCCATAACAAGAGAAGATTTACCCACCGATGGACGCGCTGCCAGTATGATCAGATCTGATTTTTGAAATCCAGAAAGTATATGATCTAGCTTGGGTATGCCAGATGGTACTCCACGCAGAGCTTCACCATCACCGTCTTGTAAGCGCTCTATCCTGGTCCACGCCTCTTCAATCAGCTCTTTCACCGCAATGAGTCTTTGTGATCCATTCCCGTAACTAGTGATTTCATATATTTCCTTTTCAGCCTCTCCCAGTATATGTTCTAGTTCATGTGCCTCTTCAAAGCTCATTTCACTTATTTTATTGCTGGCAGATATCAAACGCCGCAACATAAACTTTTTAGCTACTATCTGTGCATAATATTTGACATTGGTTGCAGATCCTAATGTATTGACTATTTCTGAAATGTATATAGGGCCGCCGATTTGATCTAGTACTTTAGCTTCACGTAGAGCAGTAGCTAAAGTGACGGCATCTACCGGAACCTTTTTGTTTACAAGATCAGTGATAGCTAGCCAAATTTGTCTATTGCGTTCAGAATAAAAGCTCTTTTCATTTATAATGTCAGCAATTTCATAATAAGCATCAGCCGATAAAAGTAAAGAGCCCAGCAAAGCCATCTCACTGTCTAAATCTTGTGGTGGAACTCTATTATTATCTTTGGGGCTCATGTCTATATTGTAACAGATAACACCACAGCTTGCATACTATACAAAGAGACGTTATAATGGGGATATGTTGAAAAACAAAAACATCTATATTCTCGATATGTTCCCTTATCCATCCGGTGATGGACTACATGTAGGACATCCTAAAGGCTACATTGCGACCGATATATATAGCAGAATGAAGAAAATGCAAGGCTATAATGTCATACACCCTATGGGGTGGGATGCTTTCGGTCTGCCGGCCGAGCAATACGCACTCAAAAATAAAGTACATCCCAAAATAGCTACCAAGAAGAATATTGCAAATTTTAAATCTCAACTAGCAAAGATCAATTTTGATTATGATTGGGATAGGGAGATCAGTACCACAGATCCTAAGTTCTACAAGTGGACACAATGGATATTCAAACAGCTTTATAAAAAGGGCCTAGCCTATGAGAGTTATGAGCCTATCAATTGGTGCCCATCATGCAAGACTGGCCTCGCCAATGAAGACCTAGATGGTAACGCTTGTGAGCGTTGTGGTACAGTAGTAGAGAAGAAACCACTGAGACAATGGAATCTAAAAATTACGAAATACGCCGACAGACTGATAGATGATTTAGATACTCTAACCACTTGGCCAGAGCATGTAAAGACCGCCCAGCGCAATTGGATCGGCAGGAGCGAAGGAGCGGAGATAGAGTTTAAAATAAAAGAAGTTTATAAAAATATTTCTTTTAAAAGTAAATTTACAATTTTTACTACTCGTGCTGATACACTTTTTGGTTGTACTTATACAG
The DNA here is from genome assembly GCA_043775745.1 of bacterium. Taxonomy (GTDB): domain Bacteria; phylum Patescibacteriota; class Minisyncoccia; order Phycocordibacterales; family UBA5272; genus JAMIGE01. The sequence continues at coordinate 2,206 of JAYVSD010000051.1, forward strand.
TATTAGCGCCAGAGCATAATTTAGTAAAAGAGCTTTTAGAAGACAAAGATAACAAAAATATTCTACAAAATAAAGAAGAAGTCAAAAAATATATAGAAGCAGTCAAAACAAAAACAGATATAGAAAGAAGTGCCGAAGGCAAAGAGAAGACAGGAGTCAAACTAGAGGGCGTGATGGCGATAAATCCAGCCAATCAAAAAGAAGTACCAGTATACATTGCAGACTATGTGCTTGCTAGCTATGGCACAGGCGCAATTATGGCTGTACCCGCTCATGACGAGAGAGATAAAAAATTTGCAGAATTATTTTCTATACCGATACACCATGTTGTTGCCCCATTACTAATAAGTCCAGATATTACTAACAATACAACTACAGTTTTAAAAAAGAAAAAGAAAATTGTTGCGCTACTTAGAAACAAAGATGGGAAATTTCTTGTTGTTGATTGGGGACATCTTTATGGTGGTAAATTGTTTTTGGGTGGCACAGTAGAAGATGGCGAGACTTCAGTCCAGACCGCAATAAGAGAAATCAGGGAAGAGACTGGATACACAGATGTAAAAGTAATTTATTCACCAGATGATCATTATGTTTATAAATATTTTGCACCTTCAAAAAATATTTATTTTGAAGCAGATACTCAATTTGTACTACTAGATCTTATTTCAGAAAAAAAAGAAAAAACTTCTCTTGAAAAAGATGAAATTGATAAATTCAGTATTTCATTTGAGAGTGGAGAAGATTTGATTAAAGAAACTTTGTCACCGCTACATGTGGCAGCATATAAATGTTTAATTAAAAATGAAATGCTTGTTTCTGATAGTATTCTATTTAATTCTGCTGAATTTGACGGTATGAATAGTGAAGAAGCGCGAATCAAAATCACTGAGTATGTTGGTGGTAAGATAGTTAAAAAATACAAACTCCGTGACTGGGTCTTTGCAAGGCAGCGCTATTGGGGCGAACCATTTCCGGTGGTGTATGCTACAAAAAAAGTATTTGGAGTTCATATAGAGGGTTCAATAAAGAGAGATAGAGTAGCTGTAGTAATTATAAAAGATGGAAAAGTTCTCTGCGAAAAGCTAAACACAACGCAGACAAAGTTCAATGGGCAATATCTTTTAATAGGAGGAGGTATTGAGGCAAATGAAAATATTGAGCAAGCTTTAAAAAGAGAAGTCTCAGAAGAATTAGGAATTGATGATTTTAAAATCATATCTAATTTAGGAGTTTTTGAACAAAATTGGAAATCTAAAACAAGAAGTGAAAATCGGACTCATGATCATCACATATTTCATATTGAATTAGATAATAATAAAATAAAAGAAACTACAGACCAAGCGGAATTGATTTGGGTTGACCTAGAGGAATTTATTTTGGATTGTAAAAACAATGATAAAAATGATCAAGCTTTTGCTGTTGAAAAAATTCTTGCCCCGGATACTATATTTTATGGAAAAATTGAACGTGATCAAAGTGTGGCACCAATAATGGTTGCTGATAGTGAGCTACCAATACTATTACCAGAAGTAGAAAGTTATGAGTCGACAGGTACAGGCGAATCACCACTTGCAAATATAAAATCATTTACCGATGTGTATGGATACATAAATCAAGAAGGAGAATTTGAAAGCGTAAAAGATATTAAAAATAATAATCTTCGAAATATTTTTGAAATAAAACTTTTTAAAAGAGAAAGTAACACCATGCCGAAATGGGCAGGGAGCAGTTGGTATTGGTTACGATTTTTGGACCCTCACAATGATACTATGATGATAGATCCGGATATTGAGAAAGCATGGCCACAAGTCGATCTATACGTGGGGGGTGATCATGCGACTAGGCATCTCATCTATGCACGATTTTGGCATAAATTTCTCTATGACATAGGAGTAGTCTCACACATAGAACCTTTCAAGAGATTAGAATTTCTAGGATTTATCTTAGCCTCTGACGGTAGCAAAATGAGTAAAAGTAAAGGTAATATCATAAATCCTGATGATGTGGTGGATGAATATGGTGCTGATACTTTTAGATTATACGAGATGTTTATGGCACCATTTGAGGCTACGGCAGTATGGAATACCAATAGTATAAAGGGTGTAAAAAGATTTTTAGAGAGAGTAGAAAAAATGAAAGCAAATATTTTTAAAGAAGGAAAGAGCACTAAAAAAATACAAAATATACTTCATCAAACAATTAAAAAGGTGGGAGAGGATATTGAAAACTTTAAATTTAATACGGCAGTGTCACAAATGATGATATGTATGAATAATTTTGAAGATGAAAGCGTGAGTGGTGATGACTTTGACAAATTCATGACTATACTCGCACCGTTTGCGCCTACACTTTGTCGTGAGTATCTATCTAGGCCATGGCCTACATACGATGCAGTATATCTAATGTCAGATACAGTCGAAATCGCTCTACAAATCAATGGTAAATTGAGGTCCACCATGATCATAAAAAATGATCTTGATGATGAATCTATTAAAAATTTATTAAAAGAAAATGATATATATAAAAAATATATTATAGATATAAATGGTAATAGTATAGAGCCCAAGAAAATTATAGTAATAAAAAATAAAGTGGTGAATGTGGTATTATAAAATATATTTAAATGTTTGTGTGCTATACTATATGAATGTCATTCACCATCAAGCAAGGTCGTTTTGAGGGGCCCTATCATAAACTTTTAGAAATGATAGAAGAAAGAAAGCTTTCGATCAATGAAATCTCTCTAGCTGCAATAGCAGATGAGTATGTAGCTTATGCAAAAGGTCTAATCGACAACAAAGATGATATCTCTCAATTCATAGTAGTGGCAGCAACATTGATGTTGATCAAAGCCAAAAGTCTATTACCTGTCATCGAGTATACAGCTGAAGAAAAAGAGGAGGTGGCTAATTTAGAATATAAACTTAATCTTTATAAGATTTTAATTGACGGAAGTAGAGAGCTAAAAAGAGTATGGAGTAAAAGATCTTTTGCTAGAAGCAGAGTAAAGATATATGAGATTATGTTTAGTCCTAGCAATATAAAAAGCATTACTCTCCAGTCAGTCTCCATACTTACTATGGTTAGATTACCACACTTCGAAAGACTTAAAAGTGTGGCTGTCGCACAGGTTATCAAAATAGAACAAGTAATAGATAGTATACTAAGCCATTTACAAAATAATATTTTAAGTTTTAAATCTATTGTAGATAATAATTTAAAAATCTATAAAATAGTAGGCTTTTTAGCTATTTTAGACATGATCAAAAATAATATAATAGAAGCCGAACAAAATGGGGATGATATAGATATCAACATAAAAAAGTAGGATATTTATGCTATAATATAGCAATGAATAATGAGTCTAAGCTAAGTGTGGCACTATTTTTGCTAGGAGAGGTGACTTCTACTGCTGATCTGTGTGAGTATTGCGAGCTAACGGAAATAGAAATACGAGATTCTTTGGAAAAATTAAAAGAAAATTATATTAAAATAGGTTTGCAAGTATTAGAAGACAAAGAAGGTATACAGTTAGTGACTATGCCTGAGCTAGATTTTATCACCAAAAAGATAAGACAAAAAGAGCTTAGTGATGATCTTAGTCCTGCCGCATTACAAGTAATGACTATAGTTGCTTATATGCCTGGGTGCACTCGTAGTGATATATCGTATGTGAGAGGTGCTCAATCTGGAGCATCTATAAGGAATCTTATCATGAGAGGTTTGATATATAAAAAAGATGAGAAATGTTTTGTCACCAATGAAGCCTTGACACATCTATCAGTTTCTAGAGTAGAGGACTTACCTGAATTTAATAGATTAAATTCAGAGTTTAATGCCAAACTTACTGAGAGTTTACAATTTGAATCATAACATATGAACACTCCTAAAAATATTAAAAATAAATTAGATACCATACACATACATGGTCTCAATGCTGTAATTATAAGTGGTCTCTTACTTCTATTTTTTATGTCAAAAAATCCAAGTTTTATAAATAATGTAGAAGCTTTTAATATCAAAGATAGCACAGATCAAAACCAGTTTAAAACTCTAAGTGTAAATATAGAAAATGATAAAAAGGAGAATTTAAGATACCAACTTCAAATTGAAGACCCCCAATTATCTAGACACATTATAGGTATGTCAGCTATTGTTTATGATGTTACCAACAATAGCACATTCTGGTCTATGGGTGAAAATAAAACTTACTCGTTGGCTAGCCTTACAAAAGTGATGACAACATATATATATAAAGAAAAGTGTGACAAGGAAGTGTATTATACTGGACTTAAGTTTACTAGTGATGATGCATTAAGATATATGTTGATAGAGTCTTCCAACGAGATGGCGGACATACTAGCTTCAAAATGCATGGGTAAAGAGCAATTCATAATAGAGATGAACAATAAAGCTCAAAGTCTAAAACTTAATTTGCATTATAACAACCCATCTGGCATGGATTATCCTGGGGTGATAGGAGGTAGAGGTGATGCACTCTCAATGGCTACATTTCTTTCTATTGCTAGTGCGAGATATCCAGAGATATTTGACTATACTACACACAAAAATAGTATCATCAAAGTTTATCATAAAAATGATATATCTTATGTGGACGCTTATAATACTAATCCCAGCATAGACAGTATTGGTGGTGCTAGATTGTCTAAAACTGGCCTCACAGACTATGCTGGCGGCAATCTAGGTGTCGTATATGATCCTTATATAGGTAGAACTTTGGTATTGTTAGTGTTAGGATCCACTAAAGAAGGACGCTTCCTAGATATAGCAAAAATAAAAGAAAACATAATAGTTAAATATACAAGTAATTTATGAACTCTCTATCCATAATCAAAATTTTATTACCACTTATCACCGCCTTTTTTGCGGGTCTCATGCTTTTTCCTTCTATAATAAGAACTTTAACCAAATTTAAAATGTGGAAGAAAAAGTCAGTAGCCAAATCTATAGATGGCACAGATGCGATATTTACCGCTAAAATTCATAATGATGAAAATAGAAATATACCTCGCTCAGGAGGTTTGGGTGTGATAGCTGCTTTTCTCATTTCGCTCATAATTTTGCGCGTGCTACCAGTACTAGATACTAATCACTTTACTTTGGGTGTAAATTTTTTGTCTCGAAGTCAAACCTGGATGCCTATAGCAGCTTTACTTTTAGCTGGCATTATAGGCTTTATTGACGATTATGCGGTTACTCATGATCTGGGTGGATATATAGGTAAAGGCTTAAATTTAAAATATAGACTTATTGGTGTGGCTTTGATAGGAACTTTGTCGGCGTATTGGCTTTTCTTTAAAAATGATATTAGCAGTATACATTTACCATTCCTAGGTAATATACAAATTGGTTATTGGTTTCTACCTTTTGCTATTATGGTATATATATTTATATATTCTGGTGGAGTTATAGATGGTATAGACGGCTTATCTGGTGGTGTCTTTGCTGTTATGTTTACTTCTTTTGGTGTAATATCGATTATACATAATCAAATGGATATGGCAGCACTTTGCTTTGCTATATCTGGAGCCTTATTAGCTTTCCTTTGGTATAATATACCTCCCGCTAAAGTCTTTTTATCTGAATCTGGCTCCACTGGTCTCACTGTACTAATTACTACTATTGCTTTTTATACTGACACTGTTTGGCTATTGCCCATAGTTGCGCTACCGCTTATTCTTACTAGTGTATCAGTTATAGTTCAGCTTTTATCAAAGAAATTTAGAAAAGGTAAAAAGGTATTCATTGTAGCACCTGTGCATCATCATTTTGAGTCTTTGGGTATACCCAAACATAATATAGTGATGAAATATTGGATATTTTCTTTTATCTGTGGTCTTACGGGGGTAGTCTTGGCCGCTATATAAACAAATGAAAAGCTTATTAAAAATAAAATTTTATACAATACAATGTTTTAAAGTTTATAAACCTTTGTTTATATCCTCGATGCTTTTACTTTTTGTTGGACTAATTATGTTTGGTTCTGCATCTCTAGGGGTATTAGAGCGCAATGAAGTCAAATTTTTTTCTGTAATTAAAAGTCAATTTGTCTATGCGCTTTTCGCTGGATCTGTAGCTATGTGTGTCGGCTTACTTATACATGTGAAATATTATTATAAGTATGCTTATATATATTTCATATTAGGCTTACTTTTAAATATAGCAGTGTTTGTCCCCGGTATGAACAGATATCACGGTGGAGCTCATCGTTGGTTGGATTTGGCTGGATTTAGTTTGCAGCCGTCAGAGCTGCTAAAGATACCCTTGATCATAATGACAGCGTGGATGATGGTTAAATACGGCGATGCAATTAGAAACAAAAGCTATGGACTTTTATACTATTTAGTCTTGATATTACCGGTTGCTATCATTTTACTTTTGCAAAAAGATACGGGCACCATGCTGATTGCTGTTATATCTTCTTTTGTGATTTACTTTGTAGGTGGTGCAAATTGGCGAGATATGTTTATTTTTATTTTGTTGGGGATTATGGGAGTAGCCATCGTAGTACAAATCAGACCTTACGCATTAAGTCGGATTAAAGTTTTTATGCACCCAGAG
>JAYVSD010000052.1:0-3481 GCA_043775745.1 bacterium
ATTTAGAAGAAAGTAAAAAAATGACGAGACTTGTAAACGACTTACTTATTATCTCTAGAGGTGATAATCAAGCTACCATATATTCATATAGTGAAATAAACATACATAATTTTATTACTAAAATAGTACAAAAAATTAAACTACAAGCAGAAAATAAAGGGCTAGAGATTACTTTATGTGAATACAAAGAAATATTAGTTAGCGTTGATAAAGATAATCTTGAAAGAGCAGTTTTAAATATTATTCAAAATTCTATCAAGTATACAAAGATTGGCAGTATAACTATTGATTTAAAAACTGATACAGATAAAGCACATATTGTAGTCATAGACACAGGTGTAGGTATAGACACGAAAGATCTGCCATATGTATTTGATAGATTTTATAAAGCAGAACACTCTAGAAATGATTCGTCTTCTTCGGGGCTTGGGCTACCGATCGCAAAGCTAATTATAGAAGCACACAAAGGAAGTATTGGGATTGAGAGTGAAATACATAAAGGAACTGTAGTAACTATTACGCTACCAAGTAAATTATCACTTGTATAACCACCATCTACCAGCAATGTTTCTAAAATACTGTTGTCTTTCCAGAAAGTAGTACTTTCTATTATTAAAAATGAGCCCCACACATCTCTGTGCAGGGCTCAGACGTTTACTTCGTCAAAGTTTTTAGGACCAAGTTCCAAGGGACTAAAAAGCCACGAGGTTCACAGGTCAGAGTACTACTTACGCCGGAGGAACACGAAACGGCAGTTACCGTCAAAGACGTAGTCAGGGTCGTCACCGCTACTAGCGAGGTAAAGAACAGAATCAACGTTACCGACACCGAACAAGTAAATACGGCGGCCAATCGAATCAGTAATGGGCTTCATTGCAATGTAAAGCCATTCATCCTTGGGCTGGTCCGTGTACTGAAGTCGCAGGTGCAAACCGACTTCAGGTGGGCAGAGATCCAGTCCGAGCTCTTGAGCGCGAGCTTGGATATTTTCGAAAGTTCCGCCATTCTTGAAATCGAGTTCAGCGACAGAAACAACTACTAGGTCTACCTGCGTTTCGTGAGTGGACATTACTAAGGAGGAGGAGCGGTTGACAAGGAAGTCGTTTACCAGATTGGTAAGGATAATTCCTAATGGCTTTGCTGCCCTGCAGAAAGCCTTCGTGGATTGAGGTCCGGCACCAAACTTGTCGAACTTGATGGTTTTCCAGGTCTTCCAGACCTTCACTTGCTTTACTTCAATGAAAGCTTGCAAGAGGTTACAAAACGCTTCAGCATCGCGCTTGCCATCAAGCACGAGCTTGTTGGCGGTAGCAAGAAGCTTCCAGAGGCGCTCAAACATGTTTCCATTACTCATGGTTTTTCTCCGAAGATAGATCCGTTACTCACGGACACAACTCTTTCCGAGTAGGAACTAGGACCGACGTAGTCATAGTCAGAAAATCTCGTAAAATTGTTTCCGTACAAGATCTTTTGGCTATGACTATTGACGTAAGTAATACTGTGCTAATTGAGGGGTATGGGGGCTTATCAATGAACTAATACAATATATCATATAGAAAAAGTATTGTCAACTTTTGTCTCTTACATTCTCTCCCCAACTTTTTGGCTATAGCTTCTATTTTTCCTTCAGATATGATTTATATCATGAGTGTAAGAATTCATAATTTTCTCATAACTTTAGTTTAATATATAAATATATGACACAAACAACAAAAGTTTTACTTATAAAAGTTCCAGCTGTTACGCTTGGCTTTTGGATAATTAAAATACTCTGTACCACACTTGGAGAAACTGGTGGCGATGCATTTTCTATGACTTGGAATCTGGGCTACCTTGTGAGCACTGGCATATTTGCAGTACTGCTTATAGGGCTTGTGGTTGCACAAATCAAAACAAAAACATTTAAACCATGGCTATATTGGGCGACGATCATCGCCTCTACCACTGCTGGTACGACACTGGCTGACTTTGCTGATAGGTCACTTCATATAGGATATACTGGTGGAACATTACTTCTTCTATCTCTACTTCTCATTACACTATTTGCATGGAAGAAAAGTACTGGGACTATTTCGGTTGACAGTATTTCAAATCCAAAGAGTGAGATATTCTACTGGACGGCTATTACTTTTTCTCAAACACTAGGAACTGCTCTTGGAGACTGGTTTGCTGATACCAACGGTCTAGGTTACTTGCACTCGGCATTTGCTTTTGGAGTACTATTATTACTAGTGACATTTCTGTATTTTAGAACCAAAGTTTCCAAAGTTATGCTATTTTGGGCAGCGTTTATACTGACTCGGCCACTGGGAGCTGTAGTCGGTGACTTCCTCGACAAACCATTTGCAAAAGGTGGACTCGATATATCACGGCCGATGATCTCGCTTATACTGCTAGTAGCAATAGCTATCTTGATTATAGTATTACCTCAGAAAGCTGCAGGGAAACAACACTAAATTAATAAATATATGAAAAAATATCTTTGGATTATACCATCACTATATGTTGCATTTGAGTTTGGAGGAAAGTTTTTTGAAGTATTAAATGATAAAACAGAGATTGTAGGAATAATAGCTACAATAAAACCTCTCTCTTTAATTGCTGGAAATCTTGCATACATGATGGGTGCCTTTGATCTTTTGGTGGCGATATCACTCCTCACTTTTTCTTGTTTTTCAGTAACTAAAAAGTGTCACAAATATATATTTGTATGGACTATTTTATGGCCATTTATACCTGCATCGTTTAGGTATTTTGGCGGAGTTGGTGACTTTGAAATAGTACAAGTTTTGAGTATTTCAATCTCTGCATTAATAGCTTGTGTATTATATAAAAAATATAACTTTTCATAATATTCTCATAATTATTATTTATAATAATATTATATGAACACTGAGACTAGAAAGTTATTCAATAAAGTTCCCGAGATTACACTATTTTTTTGGATTATAAAAATACTCTGTACAACAGTCGGAGAAACTGCAGCAGATTTTTTAAATGTAAATCTAAACCTCGGTCTGACGGGTGTATCTATTATCACTAGTGCATTGCTTGCAGTAGCACTCTGCTTTCAATTTAGATCAAAGAGATACATGCCGAGTTTATACTGGACAACAGTTGTACTAGTTAGCGTGTTTGGAACATTAGTTACTGATAACCTCACTGACAAAGTTGGCATATCACTTGAAGTAAGTACGTTCATCTTCAGTATATTACTTGCACTCACATTCATTGTTTGGTATTTAAAAGAAAAAACCCTCTCAGTTCACAATATTATCACAACGAGGCGTGAGATATTTTACTGGCTCGCTATTTTATTTACCTTCGTACTAGGCACTGCATCAGGCGATCTGATGGCAGAAGGGCTCGCTCTCGGCTACTTCACTACCGGTATAATTGTCGCTTTAGTTATTGCCATCACAGGACTAGCTTGGAAATTCAGACTCAATTCAGTACTTTCGTTTTGGATTATCTATATCAT